>JAFOXS010000120.1 GCA_017391665.1 Alistipes sp.
CATGGAGCGACTGGGCGTTACGCGTATGTACTTGAGTTGTATGAATAAGATTCAGGCTATGCACGAGTTCTTCGCCGACTATGACATCGACCCCGCAACGACAATCTATATGGGTGACGACATTCCCGACCTGGAGTGTATGGAGCTGGTAGGCATCCCCGTATGCCCTGCCGATGCCTGCTCCGAGGTTATCGAGGCGTCGCGCTACGTGTCGGAGTTTGGTGGTGGCAAGGGTGCTGTGCGCGACATCGTCGAGCAGGTGCTGCGCTCGCAGGACGAGTGGGCAAAGGATCGTGAAGGAGTATTAGGAGCAGCGTCGCGATAGATATGAGTGGAGAGAATTTTTTTCGCCGAGAGCGGGTATTCGATTTCCTCGACTCGCACGGCATAGAATATACGGTTTATGAGCATCCCGAGGCGCCGACCATCGAGATTGCCCGTCAGTATTGGCGTCAGGATGGCTCGAAGCACTGCAAGAACCTCTTCTTCCGCAACCATAAGGGTAACCGCCACTATCTGGTTGTCTTCGACAGTGAGCAGACGATGGCCATCCACGACCTGGAGCAGCGCCTGCATCAGGGCAAGCTATCTTTCGCTTCGGAGCAGCGTATGGAGAAGTGGCTGGGCTTAAGACCTGGCTCGGTGTCGCCCTTCGGATTGGTCAACGATGAGGAGAACCATGTGCATCTCTTCCTCGATGCTAATTTGCGTGAGCAAGAGTCGCTGAGCTTTCACCCCAACGACAATACCGCCACGGTGGTCATCTCGCAGGAGATGTTCCAGCGTTATCTGGAGGCGGTTGGCAACTCATACGAGTATATCGAACTATACTAAAAAAGGTGTCGCATGACACCTTTTCTATTTCAGAAATATCGTATATGCCTGCCCCTTGATGCGTGTAAGGGCTATTCTGCGCTCGGCTCCGCTACGCATGCCCGTGCGCTGGCGCACCTGATCTACCGACATAGGGAACTCGCGCACCAGAATATCGACTCCAACGCCTCGCAACTCGCGTTTAAGTGCCTTGGGGTCGAATTTTTCTATCCTTTCGACAGGCTCCACACGACCCAGCACCCCCGTCACCTCCTGACGTGCAAATCCAAACGAGTTATTGCTCCATACATCGGCCTTGCCACGCAGCGAGTGCTGCACAAGACGAGCCTTCTGCAGTGCCACATCGGGGACGATGAGGTAGCGATACTCCTCGGCCACGAACTCACCCTCGCAGGGACTATCCACAACCTCCTCGCGGGCATACTCCACACGCTCACGACCCACAGCCTCGGCCACGATGCGAGCTCCACAGCCGTCAATATATATATTCACCTCCTTGCACTCGCCCGCCAGCGAGAGTACCTCCACCGTGCAGTCGCCAAAGAGACGAAAGGCCTCCTCGATGTCGAACAGCGGCGAGTTCTTTATCGCTACACGCTCCGTGATACGACCAAGCGCAGGGTACAATGCCACCATATCGGGCGAGCAATCCTCCAGCCTTACTACACGCTTGCCATCGGCGGTGCGGCGGTCGGGGTCGGCATATACCCAGTCAAAATGCTCCTCGCACGAAGAGACATACTCCTCGGCTGAGGCCGTTACTACCTCCACATTCTCCACACCCATACGTCGCAGATTCTCCCTCACCACGTCGGCCAGCACCTCGTCGCGCTCCACAGCCACCACACGCTCAAAGCGGTCGGCCATAGCCACGGCATCCATTCCAAGGCCACACGTAAGGTCAAGCAGCCTGCCACCCCGCATACGCTTTGCGGCGGCACACTCCTCGCTTGACGACTGCTCGAAGGCACGTTGCGGGATGATTGCGCGAGCCTCATACAGGCGTGGCAGCTTTGTGCGGGCACGCTGCAGATATTTTAGCTGCGAGGCCACCTCGCGGGCGTGCACAATGCCTCGGTCGAGCGCCACCTGCAACGGGTCGCGGTCGATATTTTCCTCGATGGCTTGTCGCACCTCGGGCTGTAGAAGAATAGAGAGTTCCTCGCGCGTCATTACTTCATAAAGACAAAATATACGGCCATAATCAGGCATACGAAGGCCGCCAGGTGGTTCCAGTGCAGTGCCTCGCCACGGAAGAATACGGTGGTGAATACGGTGAAGATAATCAGCGTAATAACCTCCTGCATCACCTTGAGCTGCATCAGCGTGAAGGGACCTCCGTTATCGACAAAACCGATGCGGTTGGCCGGAATCTGACACGAGTACTCGGCAAGGGCAATGCCCCACGAAAAGAGGATGACCAGATACAGAGGCCACGACTCGATAAGTTTCATCTGCTGCAGCTTCAGATGGCCGTACCATGCGAAGGTCATGAAGACGTTCGATACGACGAGCAGCAGAATGGTGTACAATGCTTTCATTTCGACTTAATTATAACTTCTTTCGGGCGGCAAATATAGCCTTTTTTTCGTAAAGTTATTCCTCTTTGCGGTGCAACTGCCCTGAAAACCTGCTTAAAGAGGGCATCTCCCATGCCCAGAGCGTGAGCGTAAAGATGAAGAGCAGGGCATATATCGCATAGCACCACCCGCGGCTGATGCTTGCCTCAGCCCATAACATCCCACTCTCGGCAGCCCACGTAGCAAGCCCGTTCATAGCCTCTGTTGCCTGCTCGATGATCCACGCCACGATGCCCTGTAGTGGCGCAATGGGGAAGAGAACCCATAGCAGTGTCGTGCCGACAATTACTGCACACAGAGGCACCATCAGCGGACTGAGCAAAATACCCCACAGGCTCATCGTGCAGAATGTGTAGCTCACAAGGGGCATGGTCGCAGCCGTGGCAGCTATGCTCACGCCTATGGCGGTCATTGTGCGTTGGGAGAGTCGGCGCACGGCGTCGCGCCATATACTATGCGAGGGTAGCAGTTGTCGTGTCGCCTGCATGTAGGGCACAACCCACAGGAGGATTGCGGCAACGGATAGAAACGATAGCTGGAAGCCCACGTCGTGCAGCGTGCGAGCATCTATGGTAAGCATCACGAAGGCTATGAATGCCAGTGAGTTGAGGCTCCGTGCCGAGGAGTATAGCGATACGGCCACCTGCACGATTGAGAACATCGTGGCGGCACGTACCACCGATGGCGAGAAGTCGGCCAGCGCGGCATAGATCCATATGGCTATGACGATCATTAGGCTTCTTATTATCTGCCCGCCACGCAGCAGCGTAGTGACGGAGAGGAGCAGATTCAGTATTGCAAATATAAATCCCACGTGCAGTCCCGATACCGCCAGCAGATGCGCCCCGCCGCTTAACGAGTAGGCCGTCTGCAGCTCCTCGGTGACGGCATCTCTCTGGCCTATGCTTACAGCACTTGCCACCATTGCAGTCTGGGGCGAAAGTCCTAACCTTGAGATGCGGCGCTCTGCCGCTGCTTGCAGGCGTCCGATAAGGCTTATGGGTGCAGTGCGTCGATGCAGTATATTGTCGGCGGAGATGAAGATCTGGGCAGAAAAACCCTGCGCTGCCATGTAACGTCCCTGCGCCGAACCCCGCTCGAAGGGGCGAGCCGTGGCCACCACCAGTATGCGGTCACCCTGCTCGATTGGTACGTCTGACGAGATGCGCACATCGGCCCGAGAACGATAACGCTTGCCCTCATGCATAAAAGCCACCACACGCCCCTGGGCTGTTGTGCGGCTATCATTAATCCTTATGATGCGCCTTATCTCGATCTCCATCTCTCCATGCTCGGGCAGCGAGGGCGCCGAGCGCAACGTAGCACTCACCACGCCAGCCGCGACGATGGCCAGTAGCAGCAGATAATCACCGCCATAGCGCATTGTCAGTATAATCATCAGCACAAATATAGCTATCGCTGCCGCTGCCGATACGCCCATCCACTCGCCCAGCAGTATGCCCACAATAAGGGCCGGCAGGGCGCTGAGCATGGGTGCCGTGCGCAGGAGGCGGAGTATGTTTTCAAAGATTAGCTTCATCACTTGCAAAAATACAAAAAAGTGCGACAGATTCTCCACTGTCGCACCTAAACAATAAGGGGATTAAAATCCCGTCAGGTCAAATCCATGCTCCACCTCCGAGCGCCGTGCTGCGCATCCATTCTCGATGCGCGACATAGCCGCCACAATGGGCACCATCACTCGTCGAGAGCGGGTATCTATCCGCTCGTCGGGGCGTATGCCCGTCATATCGCACACCGTATCGATGTAGAGTGCCGTATGGTTCTCCGAGGGTGGGGCGTAGCGTGCGATCATCTCGCTGAGGGTTCGCAGCCCGTAGCGCACACGATAGGTGTCGAGCAGGATGAATATCGCCCTGTATCCCCACTCCATCGCCTCGAACTGCTTGAATGACTCATCCGTCGATGGGTGGCACTCGCCCTTGTAGCGCACTCGCGAGCGGCGTATGTTGCCCGGATTGCAGTTTGCTATGCCGCGGCTCATCTCTCCACCTCCTTTCTCACGCGGTGACGCACATAACGCCTCAGGTAACGAAACAGCGGTGCATCGCTGATGCGGCAGGCATTTTCCAGAAACGACCACATCTCCACACCGCACACAAAGCCTGCGAAGAGTTTTGTGATGTTGAGCTGCAGGAAATCGAGCATCACCGCATCTATGGCGTAGGCCATGTAGAGTGCGATGATCGACAGTGCCAGCTTCTGCACCGTGTGCCATGCTTCGCGGCTCTCAAAGTACCATCGGCGACCCTCGCGCTGTGCATCTGCGCGCGAAGCCACCACGCCCGTCAGAAAGTCGAACGTGATAAACCCCACCACACAACCTGCCAGCGGAGCTATCGGTGCCGCCAGCGCCAGCAGCGCCGCCACTATGCCGCTAAAGTATCTGTACAAGGCCTCCATTGCATCGACATCGGTTTAGAATGTTCTCCTCACTGCTATACTCCCTGTACTCTGCGGCATGCTGCTCCAGATGCTCCGACAATCGCTCCCGCATAGCGTTTGCACGCAGTCGCAGGGCTCGTTGTAGCTCTGCGCGAGCCTTCCCATCGGCAGCCTTGTGGTGACTGCCTGCGGGAGAGGAGAGTCCCAGTTGTGAGGTCTGCACATTGAGCCTGGGCTGAACCAAAAGTCGTGTGCACATGGCCACTGCGGGGATGATGTACTCGGTCTTTAGCTCTGCGTAGCGCCCCTTCTCCACCTCGTCGAGCAGTGCCTGCCCCACGATGGGGCGAATCCATAGCTCCGTAGCTGCTGAGATGTCAGCCGTGCCGATAGCCTCCGATGAGAGCCACTCGCCGTCACCAAATGCTATGGCAACGACCTCTGCGGGTGTTATAATATTCTGTGCCATAGTTAGTTGATTTTGGTTACGTTATACTTCGTGATCTCCGACAGGAAAGCCTGCTGGCGCTCATCCTCGGCATCGTACTCCAGACCGTCAGCCTTGCGAGCCTCCCACACCTTCATGTAGATGGGCTTCGAGCGTGTAGGCGGACGGTTCACAATCTCGAGCGATGAGCAGTCGATACCTGCCACCTCCTGCATCAGTCGTCGGATGGGGGCGAGCAACTCCTCCTGCTCGGCCAGAATCACGGTGTTGAGTGCCACCTCATACTCGTGCAGGATGCGCTCGGCGCTGAATCCCGCCGAGTAGTCCAGACCACTGAGCGAGCGGAACCACGAGTGGGCAATCACTATATCGCTCGTGGCCTGGTCGTGCAGCGTGCTCCAGTCGCCCTCGTTGTTCGACTCGAGGGGTATGAATCGCGATGAGTTGCCCTCCTCGCCACCACCCACGACAAACATCACCTGTCCTGGTGTGCCGGCAAAGCGCTTCTCGGCTGTCTGCACCAGTCGCTCGGCCTCGGCTTCGCTCGCCATCTCCGCATCAAGCATCATGATGCCCGAGAGCTGGAACGAGTTGTCCAGTCGCGATATGTTCCAGCAGTCGGTCTTGTAGGCTATGGCCGATACGCCCATGCCGGCTATGTACTTCGGCACGCCGTAGTGCGAGAACATGGGCTCATACTCCTTGTAGTGGATAATGGAGCGCAGCGAGCCGTCGCTCTGCTTCTCAAATCGGGGGTAGAGTGGCAATGTCTGTGCCTCCTCCGCCCGAAAGGCGCTCCAGTCGTGGTGCAGCAGCACATGCTCGGAGTCGCGTGCCAGACGACAGCGCGAAGCATCCTGATGGTGCAGCGAGAGGAACGAGTGAGCCTGGTCGGTCACCACCTCCAGAAAGGCATTGCCCATCAGCGCCTTGTCGAAGGCCAGGCGGTAGAGCACACGCCTAAGCGAGTCGCCCTCGCCATTGGCACTCTCGACCATCGAGCGCAGAAGCGGCTCTTGCTCGTCGAACGAGAAACCCTTGCCGGCGATGTAGTCGGCCTTGTCGTTAATGATTCGTCGGTGTGTGGTCGAGCGGCGCGACATGAGCGAGAGAGCATAAGGGAGCATATTGTCGTCGCCCCAGCGCCAGAACTTCTCGCTCTGCACCCTCTGCGATGAGAGCGCAAAGAGAGACTCTGCCTTGCGGTTTGTTACCGCCACCATACTCTTTGTTTTTCTCTTTTCCATATTTCATTCAATTTTACTGATCCAATGCCGATGAGGTGTCGCGCGACGAGAGCGTCAGCACCACCTTCGGCTGCTCCTGTGGTCGGCTTCCCGAGTGGAATGAAAGCGAATGTAGGCGCAGTGCCCGCTCAAATCCGAAGTGCGGACTCCAGCCCACTATAAGTTCCTCGCCCGAGCTTAGACGTATGCGTGCCGCGACGCCCTCGGCGGCAGCACGTTGCAGGAACTCTGCGTTGCGCCATGCTGCCGTGAGGTTGCGATCGGAGCAGAGGGTGAGCGTATGCTCTACGCTCACGGGAAGACCCGAGGCCTTGGTTTGCTCGTCGTAGTGCGAGCCATCATCCATCAGGCTCACCTCCACACCCTCTCCTGGCGTCATATCCTCCACTCCTCGAAGGCCGTGTACCGCGAATAGCTCTGCGTGGGCAACGCCGCCCACGGGTTTAAATCTCTTCTCGGTCATGGCTCACTGTCTTTAGTCGGCGTTGATGTAAGCCGTTACCAACTCCTCATCCAGAATCTCGCAGCCGATGGCGAAGACGGCTCGCTGGCGGTTCTCCATCTGGTCGGGGTTGTACCACATGCGGATCTCCGAGCCGGGGCTGTCGGCCGTATTCACGGCCATCACCATGTTACGACGGTCGGTGAAGATGATGAAGTCCTTCGAGAGCGACGACTCGCCGATGGCGGGATCTACGTTCACCTCGATGACGGGGAAGCCACGGTACATGAGCTGCGGGCGACCTGTCTGGCAATCCTGGTACGATGCTGCGCCATATGCGCTGTCCAGATAGTTCTGGTAGTAGGCATAGATGCGGGGCGATACGAAGAATGCCACCTGACCCTCGGGGAAGAGACCCTTCAGACGGGGGCTGGCATCGTTCACGATGTCGGAGAAGATCTCGCCCAAGCTCATGTCGCTGAGCAACACCTCCAGCTCCTTCGAAGAGTTGGCAATCTCGCCGCTTTTCACACGCTCGTTGATGAGCTTGAGCAGGCCGTCGAAGCTGGTGTAGCCGGTGTTCAGCGTGCCACCCTTATCGCCGAGCCAGAGGTTCATGCGGATCGACTCGGCAATGGCCTGACGGAAGAGTTCGGTCTCGGCTGCCTCGAGCTCGGTGCCCGACAAATCCTCCATGTTGACGTCCGAGCGGTTGGTGATAAGCTCGAAGATAGTCGAGAAGTAGTCGCTTGCAGCAAAGGCATTCTCGGCCTTCACGCGAGCCATGGGGATGGTCTTCTGATAGTGGGTTGTCTTCACTCCACCCTCCCAGTCGGTTGCCTGGTCGAAGGGTGTAAGTACGTTGCCCTTACGATCCCAGATCTGCACCACGGTAGGCATGGGCATGTTGTAGAGGATGCGGATACCAAGCGACTCAGCCGAAGGGCCGGTCAAAAGGGGACGGAAAAAGATGGTCTCGAGTTCGTGACCTGAATAGTTCTTGGGGTTTACAATAATGCTTGACATAATGTGTTGTTTGTTAGTTGGTTAATAATGGTTGAATGAAACGGTTAATATTTGCCGAAGGCCTTGGCATCGGCCGCATAGGCCTCCTCGTTGGCACGCAGCAGCGGCTGATTCATCGAGGGATCCTCTGCCGGCTTGACCTTCGATGAGGAGTATCGGCGCTGCCCCTCATCAAAGGCACAATCGACTTTGTGGGGCTCTGCGCCGCAGCCTGTGGCAGCGTCTCCTGCTCCTGCGTAGCCTCTTTCTCGGCACGCCTGGCCTCGCGCTTTTCCATATGCTTTTCGTGCAGGCGCTCCAGCCACTCCTCGATGCGGTAGGCCAGGCGACCCAGCAGGTAGCGGATTATCTCGCCCGCAGCCGAGTTTTCCACCTGAGGGATATCCACATCCGAGGGTGTATCCTCCTTCTCGGGCACAAGCACACCCGTAATCAACGGGTCGGTGATGCAGTCGGCAAGGCCTGCCGCTACGGTCTCCTCGGCTGTGAGCCAGCGGCCCTCGCCATTGTTCTCGGCCATCAGGTCGGCGAAGTACTGCGCATCGCGACCCGAGTGCAGGGCGTAGAGTGATGCCAGTCGCTCGTCGGTCTTGCGCAACAGGTCGGCACGTGCATCGAGCGATGAGGCGTTACCCTCGATCGAGCATGTCGATTTGTGAATCAGATACATGGCGTTGCTCGAAATCTCGCGGCAACCGTCGTTGGCAGCCTGTGCTATAATGGTTGCGGCCGAGGCAGTGTAGCCGTAGCAGCGCGTGGTGATGTGGGCGTCGAGTCCCATCAGTGCATCGTAGATGAGCAGCGCATCGTTCACGTCGCCACCCGTCGAGCGGATGTTCACCACCACCTTCGTGGCGGCAATCTCGGCTATGCGTGCCACCTCCTCGCGAAAACGGTCAAAGGTGGCAATGCGTGTGGATGCATTCTCAAACTGATGCTGCTCGGGTACACCTATCGTACCCTCGATGTCGATGTAACATGTGTGGGCTTCATTTCTGATAGTGATTTTGGTTTGCATTTTGTCTCTTTACATCTTTTTTTAGGTTTAACAATTAATCTTCTGCCATGCGCACAAACTCGCAGTGTGCGCTCTGCGTCGTGGCATCGTAGCCTCTTACCCTGCGCAGATAGTATGAGGCTCGCTGCCCTGCGATGTTGATTCGGAACCTTAGGCGCGCTCCACCTCCCTGCTGCACCTGGGAGAGTGGCGGCAGAGCATGTGCTGGCAGGGTTAGGTGTACGCCCAGGCGTCGTCGCATGGCCTGCTCCTGCCACTCACGCTGGTAGTAGCGGTGGAGTCCCGACACCCCATCCCTCTCCTCGAAGCAGAGCGTGAATTCACCTGGCGAGTGAAATGCTGCGTAGGGGTACTCCCCGCCAAAGGATGGTGCTCCCCACCTCTCACCCTCGGGCAGAGGTCGCATACCCTCATATCGCACCACGCGCATCGAAACCTCACCCACGCTGTCGGCATCACGATCACCCACCTGCATGATGCGCGCCGACGGAGCCGATGCGTAAATCCCCGTAGCCGATATCGTAGGGCAGAAGAGTGGGTTGACCCTTCTCTGGCGTCCCATCGTGGCGACGTACGATTCAATGGTTGTGCTCCACTCTCCGAATACCTCGCCGCTTTGGGCATTGTATCGTGCCACGGCACCATCACCCTCTGCGCGGTAGCATAGCGTGCGGTTGTGACGCACCTCTGCGGCCAGGTCGGTGGCTCGAATCTGCTTGTTGCGATCGACATAGATGCTCACGTCGCGCAACTCACCATCGTAGAAGTCGTCATAGGGCTCGATGTAGACGCACTTCGATGCTTCACACGTGGCAAGGCGCAGGTTGAACATCTGCTGCACCGCCTCCACAAACTCACGCTGCGTAGCCTCGTGTGCAAGGATATTCTCCGCCGAGAGCATCGATCCCGCCGCCGGCGAGGAGTAGAACAGTGGTCGCAGCGTGCAGAGCGGCGATAGTGTCACCCGCTGTCCCTGCTGGGCGCCGTGCAGATACATCTTCGTGAACTCCTTGCCATGCGAGGGTGTGAGATGCTCGGGCGGAGTCTGCAGCGTCACCTCCACATCCATCACCCCCGTGGCCGCCACATGACCGTCGTAGATGGCCCAGTCGCCTGCATACTCCTCGCCACTGGAGGTGAGTAGCAGAGACTCGCCACCACTCAGCGCAGGCATGGTGAATGTCGTCTCGCTGGCCGTAATGCTCTTGATGAGTGTATCCTTGCCTGCCGAGCGATAGATCAGGCGGAGCGTTGCACTGCTCTCATTGTCAAAGACAAAGCATTTGTACTGCACCTCTGCCGCAAGGCTTCTGCGACGATCTTTGTGGGGGTTGGCCAGCGGGATCTCCATATCGCAGCCCGTATCCACGTAGAGTCTGTCGAAACCCTGCAGTCGGCTGCTCGATACGATGCGGTACTCGGTCGAGTATTTGAGAAAGATCTCAAAACCTACGTTTGCCTCGACCTTGGGGTGGTACTCTACGCCCTCGTCGCCAATTAGCAGCACGCCACGATTGTTGTAGAGTTCACCACCCTGAGTCGTCTGCACGAAGTTGCCAAGCGATGAGGTGAGCACCAGCGGTGTCATCCACGCGCGACCCATCGCATCAGCCGTGGTTGTGGCCTCGGATGTACGACCTGCCATGAAGCCCGACGAGTTCTCCAGTCGCGTGAGCGAACCGCCAGCCTTGGGGTAGCAGCCACTGAAGTAGAGTTTCCTAAACTCGTCGCTCTCCAGAAATCGGCTCTCAGTGGTGTAGCCCGCACCCTCAAATATTGCGCGGAGCATATCCCTCACCGATATGAAGGGGTGGTAGTCCGCCACGGTCATCACTCGCTGTGGCGCATAGAGCGATGTGGAGTCATAGCTCTCGCGGTAGTCGTCATGGCGTACGGGCAGAAAACGCACCGTCCTTTCGCCCTGCCAGCTATCCTCTATGGTCTGATAGCTGAGCGTGGACTCAAAACCGAGTGGCGCTTCGGAGAGCTTGCGCGAGGCTATGCGCTCCACCCAGTCGCCCGAGCCATCGCGTATCTCCACCACATAGTGGCCTACGCCCTGCCTTCCCTCAATGGCCTGCAGCGTTGCCCGGCCTGCGAGTAATTCCACGCCATCGACCACTATGCGTCCCGTGTGGAGTGAGGAGTTGAAGGCTATGGCCGTTGCGGGGTCGGCAGCAAACCCCATAATGTGGTCATTCTGTGGCGATAGCGGCAGGCGCAGTGTGATGTGGCGCCCCTTGCGTGCTGCGTCAAGGTCATGAAATGCTTCAGCGTCGAATGTGAAGCACTCATCCCCGAGTCGGAACTCTGTGCCAAGGTCACACCGCTGGTTGTCGATCATAATCTCTACCATAGCAGCACGCCCTCCTCAGCGGCACGAATATCTACCTCGATGATTCCCATCTGCTCGCTCGGCGAGAGCATCACGCGGTCGGTAGTGAGTTCAACGCCCTGAATATCACCTCCCTCGACGAGCCATACGCGTGGTGAGGAGAGTATCTCCGCCAGTGCCTTGAGTTGTTTTTCGGGTTCATAGGCCGAGAGCAGTTTCAGCTCGCTGCGACTCTCCACTGCCGCCGCCTCGCGACCCCATATGCTCGCCATGTGGTGACGTGTGGCCTCGACTAGCACGCCCTTGCGCAGAGGGAAGGTGTAGAGCTCGGGTGCGAGTTGTCTGTTGAGCCACGCCACACGTCGTGCGCTGAGAAGATTCTGCTTCATCTCGTATTCGATCACGGTGTCGGCTCTGCCATCGATCTTTACCGTCACTCGAATCGTATCCACCCCCTCTCTACCTCGGGCCGTCACCGCCACGGCTCGCTGACCGCCCGAGGGAGGGGTTATGGTTATGCACTCGGTGCCGTAGCCGATAAATTCGACATCGAAGCTCACCACTATGTCGGGCCATGTGAAATAGGAGATGATGTCAAATTCATCGCGCTCCATCGTGCGGTGCAGCTGCTGCGATGTGAGGAGCGTGTAGAGCGCATCACGATCAACGGATGCGGCTATGAAGTTGCGCGATGAGGATGTCTTGCCCTCGGCTTCAACCACCACCTTTATCGTTGCGTTGGTCTCCACCTCGCCGCACTCGGTGATCGCTGTGGGCAGCGTGGGGCGTGCTGCCGAGCGAAGGTAGGGGGCAATGTCTATCTCGCCCGTGGTGACGTTGTATAGCCGTTTGCGGCCAATCTCCTCGCCCGTGGTGCGGTTTATAATCTTCAGCTCCACGTCGTGGGGCGTTGTGCTCTCTGTGTCAAAGGCGTAAATCAGGGGCTCCCGAAACGAAGAGTATGCCTCGGGAATAGATGTAAATTTCATGTTGTCAACGGTTTATTGTTAGAAGAATGTGATCACCTCGGCTGTTGCCGTTGCTGCCACCTCGCCTGCGGCCGAGAGCGTCTGCGAGGAGTGTTTGATCTTCAGGTTCTCTACGGCAATTACATAATCCTCCTTCGAGAGCGAGGCGAAGAGCCCAAGCAGATCCTGCTCCAGCGTCGCCTGGCGTGTATTGCGCTCCGTGGGCGAAAGTTTGGCTCCGGCATCAAGAGCGTGCGTTGTTACGGTGTAGGTGATTGTTCCGTGTGTGCGTCCCACCATCGACTGAAATAGTGGCGGCGTAAGCCATAGTGCAGGGTAGGTGTGGACGAGTTGCGGGATGTACCTCTCGTCGGTGGAGTGAAACGCATAGCCATTGGCCGTTGCACTCTGCTCGAAGGAGTGAAGAAGTTTTGTTCTGTTCATTGTTTTAGGGGTGTTAGGGGTCGGAAACCGACATTTATCGGTTTCAAAATGTTTATAAAATTGTTGAATTGTTGTGTTGCCTGTGTTGATAAGTTCCAACCAATGGGTCAGAATCATCAGACAATCAGCGGAATCGGGCACACTCTGCGGCGTGTTGAAAAGCCCGTATTACAGATGTAATCTCGCTGTTGATATGTTGATAAGTTGTCGGCATGAACCTTCATTATGCCGAGATTGTGGAGGGTGCAGTTTCATAATGTTGCAAGTTCAATAATTTAATACGTTGTCGTAGTCGCCCACGAGAGCCTTGAGATTTCCTAAACGTGGCTGTGTTGCCCTCTCGTGGCGACTAACGACACTGCAAATATAATACATCAAAATCCGTTTGTCAAGTAATTTAACAATAAAAATTCAATTATTTATCAAATTATTTAACTCTGCCGCCTCTAATTTGCTCTTTTCCAGCGAGGTCTGCGAGGGTAAAATTTTTGCACAAAAACACCCCTTTTTCTCCCTAAAGCGGTGAAATCGGCAAAAAAGCTCTGTAATTCCAACTATTATTTGTAACTTTGCAAGTCATAGCGCGCAATGTGCGCGTGCGCTCGCGTACGTAATTGAGCCGAGTTAGGCGAGCGCCACGACCAAATGAAGTAAAAGAATGCTTGAAAAGTTAGCCAAACAGACCGCCATCTATGGCATCAGCACCATTGTCGTGCGACTGCTGAGTTATCTGCTCACGCCGCTCTATACGCGTGTGTTCGGTCAGGCAGCCTACGGCATTGTGACCGATGTCTATGCGCTCATACCCTTTGCGCTGGTGCTGCTGTCGATGGGTATGGAGTCGAGCTACTTCCGCTTTGCTGCCAAGGCCGAGGCCGAGGGAGGCCGCGATAAGGAGATAAGAGGTAAGAAACGCCATCTCTTTGCCACAACCTGGGGTGCTACGCTGGTAGCTTCAAGTATCTTCTTTGTGCTGGTGGTGCTGTTCCGCTCGACGATTGCCCGCTGGATGGGTGATGCATATGTGGGCAACGAATTGTATGTGGTGCTGGTGGCTATGATCATCCTCTTCGATGTGGCGACGATGATTCCCTTCTCGCGTCTGCGTGAGCAGGGTCGGGCCCTGAAGTTCGTTACGCTGAAAGCGTGCAATGTGGTTATCAACGTCACGCTGGCCGTGATTTTTCAGGCTACGGGACTCTTTGAGTCGGACTTTGGTGTTGGATGGGTCTTCGTGACAAACCTTGTGGCGAGCGTTGCTACATTCCTGCTCATATTGCCCACTACCGAGCGCACCGTGCCTCGTATTGACCGATCTCAACTGCGCCGTATCCTGGCCTACTCGCTGCCGCTGTTGGTGGGAGGCATTGCCGGCACGGCCAATGAGTTTATCGACCGCCAGATGATCAAGTACCTGCTGCCCGAGGATATATCGATGGCGCAGCTCGGCATCTACGGTGCTATTACGAAGATTGCCGTTGTGATGACGCTCTTCACGCAGATGTACCGCCTTGCAGCCGAGCCATTCTTCCTTGCTAACTTCTCGAAGGAGGAGTTCATTGAGTCGAATGCCGCTGCGCTCAAATACTATATGATGGCCTCGATGATGATCTTCCTCGGTATCGCCCTCTTCCGCGACGTGTTTGCGCTGATTGTGGGACGCGACTTCCGCGAGGGTATCTTCATCCTGCCCGTCATCCTGGGTGCCAATGTGCTGGCTGGCGTGTGGCTCAACCTCTCGTTCTGGTATAAGCGTGAGGAGAAGACCCGCTTCGCCGTCTATGTCACCTTCGTGGGACTTATCGTGACCATCGTTGCCAATGTCGCGCTGCTGCCCCGCTGGGGTTACTACGGCGCTGCGTGGGCCCGCTTTGTGGCCGAGGCGGCTATGGTGGCGGTGAGCTACTATCTGAATCGCCGTTACTTCCCTACGCCCTACGATGTGCGCCGTATCGCAGAGTATGTGGTGCTGGGTGTGGCTTTGTTCTTTGTGAGCGAGGCGCTGCTGCCGCATGTGAGTGGCGTTGTGGAGTATGGAATGAATATCGTGATCTTCCTGCTCTTTGTGGCCTATGCCGTGTGGCGTGAGAAGATTGATTTACGGGCCCTTGTGCGCTCGGCACTACGCAGAAGATAAGACTAAAAACAAGATACTATGAAAGTAAAAATCGTAAACAATTCGCGCTTTGCGCTTCCCGAGTACCAGACACCCCTGTCGGCTGGTCTGGATATCCGTGCTAACCTCGACGAGTGCGTAACCCTCCGTCCGCTCGAGCGAGCTATGATTCCTACGGGACTTTTCGTTGAGCTTCCCGAGGGTTGCGAGATGCAGATTCGTCCCCGCAGTGGTCTGGCTGCCAAGCATGGCATCACGGTGCTGAACTCACCCGGCACCATCGACGCCGACTATCGTGGCGAGATCAAGGTTATCCTGGTGAACCTTAGCAATGAGCCCTTCACCATCGAGGCTGGCGAGCGCATTGCACAGATGATCGTTGCTCGCTACGAGCAGATCGAGTGGCAGGCCGTTGAGGAGTTGAGTGCAACAGAGCGTGGTGCCGGCGGCTTCGGCTCTACGGGCAAATAAACAGACGAGCGGAATGAAAAAGATACTTTTTAGCCTTGTGGCGGCTCTCGCTTTTGTGGCGTGCAGCTCGCAACCCGAGTCACAGCCCCGTCGCGTGAAGATGCAGACCACGATGGGCGATATTGTTCTTGAGTTGAGCGATCTTACGCCCATCCACCGCGATAACTTCATGCAGCTTGTTGAGGAGCACTACTTCGATTCGCTGCTGTTCCATCGTGTCATCGAAAACTTCATGATTCAGGGCGGTGACCCCCGCACCCGAGATATTTCGGGCAGCGAGTTCTTTGCCGATGGCGAGGAGACGGGCGATCCCCGTTATTGGGAGGATATCCCTGCCGAGATCAACTTCCCCACGCTCTATCATAAGCGTGGCGCTCTGGCGGCAGCTCGCGAGGGCGATGATGTGAATCCTCAGCGCCGCTCATCACGCACACAGTTCTACATCGTCTGGGGTCGTACGTTTGACGATCAGACGCTCGATGCCCAGCAGCAGCGCATCACACGTGCTACGGGCGGTACGGTGGTTCTGCCCGACTCTATTCGTGAGGTCTATAAGACTACGGGCGGCACACCCCACCTTGATGGCCAATATACAGTCTTCGGTCACGTAGTAAGCGGACTGGATGTGGTAGATCGTATTCAGCGTACGGCCACCGACTCGCTGGATCGTCCCGTTGAGGATGTGCGTATTCTAAGTGTTAAGGAGATTACTGAATAAAAATGAGATTTGCCGATATCATAGGTCAGCAGGAGCTGAAGCGTCATCTTGCCCAGAGTGTCGATCGTGGTCGCATCAGCCACGCCCAGCTATTTACGGGTGCGGCGGGTACGGGTGCTTTGCCGCTGGCCATTGCCTATGCCCAGTATCTGAATTGCCCCAACCGTAAGGATGGCGACTCGTGTGGCGTGTGTCCCAGCTGTCAGCAGACGGCGGCGCTGGCACACCCCGACCTGCACTTTGTCTTCCCCGTAAACAAGCAGGGCAAGAAGTCGGGCGAGGTGGTTCTCAGTGCTGAGTTTATGCCGCAGTGGAGGGAGTGCGTAGCCTCTACTGCTGGTTACTTCACACCCCAGCAGTGGTACGACCGTCTGGATCTGGGTAAGACGCTGCGAGGCATGATCTCGGCAAAGGAGGCCGATGAGATTATCCGACGCCTCTCGTTCAAGTCGTTCGAATCGGAGTATAAGATTATGCTCATCTGGTTGCCCGAGACAATGAACGACGAGGCTGCCAACAAGATTCTCAAAATCCTTGAGGAGCCGTGGGAGAAGACCATCTTCCTGATGGTGAGCGAGCGACCGGATCAGTTGCTTTCGACCATCATCTCACGCACGCAGGAGGTGGCCGTGCCACGCCTTACGGTTGAGGATCTGATGCCTATGGTCGAGGGTGATGAGCAGCAGCGCCGCAACACGGCTCGTCTGGCTGCGGGCGATCTGATAGAGATGCGTCGCCTTACGGGCGGCGAGGAGGATGCCGTGCGTAGGGAGAGTTTTGACCTCTTCTGCCGTCTTATGCGCCTCTCGTATAATGATAAACACCTCGAACTCATCGACTGGGCTGACGAGGTGGCTACCCTCACACGCGAGCAGCAGCGCTCAATGCTGCGCCATGCGGCTCGCCTTTTGCGTGAGAGTTATATGCTTCACGCAGGCTTGGGACAGATAAGCTACCTGTGGGGCGAGGAGGCTGCCTTCTGCAATAAGTTTGCCCCCTTTATCGGCAACCAGAATATTGAGTTCCTGATCGGCGAGATCGAGCAGGCTATGCGTCAGGTGAGCCAGAATGGTAACCCCCGCATAATCTTCACCCACTTCGCCCTGGCGGTGAGCAAACAGATTAACCGCCTGAAGTGATGCGTGTGACTCTGCTTACGGGCAGCAATGCCCCCGACCGCGAAGCGATACTGCATCGCACGGCCGCACTGCTGGCCGAGCGCGTGGGACCAATTGTCAGCCGTTCACGCATATACACCTCTGCGGCGTGGGGATTCTCCTCCGAGGAGCCCTTTGCCAATCAGGCTCTGCAGCTGGAGACCTCACTTACGCCTATCGAGGTGCTGGATGTAGCTTTGGAGGTGGAGCAGACAGTGGGGCGCGACAGAGCGCAGGAGGCGCGAGAGAAGGAGCTCTCGGGCGAGCGCTATGCCTCGCGAGTGGTGGATGTCGATGTGATGTTCTGCGACGATGAGATAATCAGCGAGCCACGACTTCAGGTGCCGCATCCACTGCTGCATGAGCGTGAGTTTGCGCTGGAGCCACTGTGTGAGATTATGGCTGACTATCGCCATCCTCAGCTGGGGCGCAGCCTGAAGGATATTTACTTTGAGTTGAAAGAGAAGAGATAAGTTATGATAAAGTGTTTCAGATATATCGTGCTGCTTGTGCTGGGTGCTGCGTGTCTGCACTCATGCTTTAAGGATGTGGTCTCGTATACGGATTTCAACATTGCCGTCTACGATCAGAGTGTGGCCGATGGTGAGATCCAGCCCTCGACGGCGGTGGAGACCTACGCCTACTATGTCGATACCACCGAGTGGAGTGTTCTCTCGTACGAGGATGCCCTCGCACATCGTATCACCAACAAGACCACGGGCGAGGTGCTCTCGACGCCCGATGTCGTGGGTACGTTCGATGCTTCGTTGCCCTATCCCGCCTCGATACGACTGGAACAACCCATCTCGATGATGGTGCTGGTGAACCCATCGCTCAAGCTTTATGCTTACCGCAAGTATGAGCTTCCGGTGAATCTGCCTGCTGTCGATACCAAGCTCTACATGGCCTCGTGGCGCATGTCGCACTCCTCGTCGGGATGGATGATACGAAACGATTTCTATGTGGCGCCCAGTGGCGAGTAATAAATTTTATAGATGATGAATTTTAGACAACAACATATCACCTCCTTGACGCGTCTGGCGTCGGTGGCTGTGCTCTTGCTCTTTGCGGGTGCATTTCTCACGCGTTGTGCCTCGATAGGCAACCCTACGGGTGGCCCTCGCGACTCGCTGGCACCTACCGTAGTGACCGTCACACCCATGCTCAACGCCACCAACTTCCGCGAGGAGCGCATCTACATGGCATTCGACGAGTATGTTCAGCTGAAGGATCAGCAGAAGGAGCTCTACACCTCGCCCGCGATGAAGAAGAAACCCACCGTTGCGGTGCGTGGCCGTGGTATTCAGATCACCCTTGAGCCCGACTCGCTGGAGCCCAATACCACCTATGCCATCGAGTTCGGCGCATCGGTAGTCGACAACAACGAGGGTAATCCCCTGCATGGCCTGCGTTATGTATTCTCTACGGGCGACGAGATCGACTCGCTCTATATGTCGGGCTATACCGAGGATAGTCAGAAGGCCGACTCGTTGGGCCGCACCTACATCTGCTTCTTCGAGGCCGACTCGGTTCCCGAGCCCCGAGAGTATGACTCTACGATGTTCAACTACCGCCCCTCGAAGATCGCCCGCTCGCAGCGCAACGGTATCTTCATCGCACAGAATCTTAAGCCCGTGCCATATCGTGTATATGCCTACTGGGATAAGAACGAGAACCAGTCCTATGAGCCGTCGATCGACATGGTGGGCTTTCTGGAGGATACCTATAACCCTGCCCAGATGCCCTCGTTTGCCATCTGGTACGACTCCGTGCGCCGTTACCCCTCGGCCGATCCGCAGATCTA
>JAFOXS010000229.1 GCA_017391665.1 Alistipes sp.
GGCGCTGTGGCGTTCGAAAACGATATTTTCAAGGGTCGCTATGAGGTGCCCTGCACGGGTCTGCGTAGCGTGAAGGGTGGCATCCCCGCCAGCGTATGTATGGACGATGGATTCCTGCACGCCTTGTATGTTGAGCTGGAGAATGGTGGCAAGCTCTTCGCCTGCGCCGAGACTATGGTTGCCCTGCTGATGGGTGGCGACGCTGATATTGAGCGCAAAGGCCCTACGCGCCGCACTGCAGAGGGTAAGATGACACAGACGGGTTGGTTTGGTAAGGATAGCCGCAAGTATATGGCCGATTTGATCGCTTGGTCGTTGAAATAATTTTCAACCTATAATAGAAAAGGCTGCCCCTCGAAAGGACAGCCTTTTTTGTTATTTAAGTGCAAATCACTCACTATTTAAACGAAAACCATTCGCCCCATGCCATTACCACGTAGTCGTGTGTGACGGGCTGCAACTTCTGGAACGTGAGCCAGAAGGCCTCGCGGTGATCGATGGTGTGACCCATTTCATTTTCGTGGCCCGTAAGCACATAGCGAGGGTTGAAACCCTTGATTGCATCGGCGATATTCATTGACCAGCAGTTGATTATCAGCGCGTCGATGGCGGGCTTTTGATCCTTCACTGTGTCGATCCACTTGAAGTCGCCCTCGTTATACTGGTCGCCCGTGTGCGCTACGGTAAGGCCGTCGGGCGTTGTCACGGCATATACGTTGCACATCATCTCGCTCTGATGGCCAGGGTAGATCTTCACTTTAAGGGTCTTGCCACTGCGGAGCGTAACCTCCTTATCCAGAATATCGGTTTCCGATCGGTAGTGCGTCACTCCCTCGACATCCTTCAGAATCTCATCGGCTGCAATGACGGGCTTGCCTGCGGCAATGAAACGATCCACAACATAACGATCGACGTGGTCGTCGTGGTTGTGCGTAAGGAATAGTACGTCGCACTGATCCACGATCGTGGCAATATCCTTGTCGCTTACGATAGCCTCGCCCTTAAGCGCACCGCGTACCACATCAAAGGCAATGGTTACCGACTTCGTGCGTGCTACGAAGCCGTCGTTGTAGATTTTGTAAATCTTCATCCCCTTCTTTACGGGCTGGCTCATATCCTTGATGACCTTGCTTGCGCGTGAGGCCACAAAACTCTTGAATGGCTCGGTGTTGTCGTACTTGGTCTCGTGCAACATAGCGTCGAGGTTGTAGAGTGCCAACTTACGCGATGTGGGCGCACCCACCACGGGCGGATACTCATCCAGCGCTTCATCAACCAATTCGTACATATACTTTGCCTGACGCAACAGGTAGGTATCCTCCTTGCCCCAGTAGGCTACATCCTCCTGCGCTTGCACAACGCTGGGCAGCGAGATGAGTGCCGCAGTGGCTAAAAATGAAAATAGTGCTTTTCTCATAATGTGAAATTTTGTTTTCCTTTATGACAAAGGTAACAAAAAATGATTATTCTCGGAGAAAATTTCCCGTTAAAGGTTGCGTGGATTTGGAATAAAAGTTATATTTGTAGGAAAATTCCTACTTTTATAACTCTAAATTCATTCAACTATGCAAGAAAAAGATGGTAAGTACATTTTCGGGGTGGTAAAGATCAGCGAAAAAGGGCAGATTGTAATCCCCAAAGAGGCTCGCAAACTCTACGACCTGAAGGCAGGCGATGCACTCCTGCTGCTGGGCGATAAAAACGGTATGGCGATGGTCAAGACCGAGATTTTTCAGGATTTAGTCGGCCAGGTGCTGGAGGACCTTAACAAATGAGACGCCACTGGATCGATAACCTGCGCTGGGTGACCGTTCTGCTGGTGCTCCTCTACCACGTCATCTACTACTATAACAACAAGGGCGTGTTGGGAGGTTATGGTGGCTGGGGCGATGGGCCGCAGTATCAGGATGTGGTGATGTATGTGCTCTATCCGTGGTTTATGCCGCTGCTCTTTATCCTTGCGGGTGTGAGTGCCCGTTATGCGCTGGAACGACAGAGCGCAAAAGTGTGGTTTCGCAGCCGTACCCGTAAACTCTTTGTGCCCTCGACCATAGGACTGCTATTCTTTGGCTTTTTGACCGGTTTCTTCAACTCGCTCGCTGCCCCTGCGGTGGAGTTGGAGGCGTTGCCACTTGTTGTGAAGTATCTTATCTGGACTATCAGCGGCACGGGCCCGCTGTGGTTTATTCAGGTGTTGTGGCTCTTGTCGTTGCTGCTTCTGCTCATCCGGCGTTTTGATGCCAGCGACAGGGCGTGGCGGTTGTGCGGACGAATGGGTGTGGTGCCTATTGTGCTGATGGGTGTGATGTTCTGGTTGGGGCATAAGACGCTTGTGATGAATCCCGACC
>JAFOXS010000086.1 GCA_017391665.1 Alistipes sp.
AGAAGTAGTAGAACGACTGCGGAATCCAGCGCAGAAGATTTATCGAATTGGCCGACGTAAGACGCACCTTCTCGCGTAGGGCTGCATCGCGGAACATCGACTTTACCATTCGCTGACAATCGTCAAACGTACCTGCAACCTTCAACGGATGGATATTTCCACCAAGTGTTGTCATCTGCGCCTCCTGCAACGGGCTCACCTTACCATCGGGATAGAGTATCACAACCCGCACTCCCTCGACATTATGAAAACCATGCGCTACGGCGCTTCCCGTATCGCCTGACGTAGCGGTGAGGACAATCAACTCTCCACCTCTATTAAGCAGACCTGTCATGCGCCCCATAAAACGGGCACCGAAATCCTTGAAGGCATGGGTCGGGCCATGAAACAACTCGAGAGTAGAGATCTTATCATCAAACTGATGCAACCCGATCGGGAAATCATAAGCATCACGCACTACGCACTCCAGCGCTGCGGCATCCACCTCGTCGAAGAGTAGTTTAGCCAAATAGAGCGCCATATCGGCATATGACTGAGCGGCAAGAGCCTCCACTCGTTGCATATCCACCTGCGGGATACGCTCCGGCATAAACAATCCGCCATCCCTGGCCAAACCCATAAAAGCCGCATCGGCAAGTGCCACAAGCTCATGCGAGCAATCTCTTGTACTAAAATATTTCATACTCTCATCTATTCATTCAACACTCTTGCTCCCTTATTCGACACCTTGCAGACATAGACATCTGAGCCAACCTCTGCAAAATGCTCACGCATAATCTCGCCTACCCTTGCAGCTACATCCATATCTGCCGACAACGCGAAGACCGATGGACCCGCGCCCGAGATATTAAACGCCAGTGCTCCGGCAGCCATCACCTTCTCGCGCAATGCGTCAAAGCCAGGAATAAACTGCTTGCGATAGGGCTCCACCACAACATCCTGCATAGCGCGTCCTACCAGATAGACATCCTTTAAGGCCAAACCAGCAACCAGACCCGCCACATTACCCCACTGCTTGACAGCCGTACGCAGAGGTATATCCTTGGGCAGCACTTCACGCGCCATGCGGGTGCTGACCATAATGGCAGGATGCGCCACCGAGCAGCAGAAATTATCAGGCACAGGCAGTCGCACGATATCGAGCGGATCGTAGCCACGCAGCAGCACCACGCCTCCCAGCAGAGATGGGCCTACATTATCGGCGTGAGGAGTACCTCCACTGATGAGTTTCTCTCCCTCCATGGCAAACTCCACCAATCGTTCATCCGAGAAGGGGCGACCCAATGCTACATTCAGAGCATATACCGCTGCAGCCGACGATGCTGCACTCGAACCGATACCGCTACCCGGCGAAATCTTCTTTTCAACCACAACCTTAACCAGCCTCTTCTCGCCGTAAGCCTCCATCAATGCACGCACGGCTGGCGTGATAACATTTTTCTCTATATCATCGGGAAGTTCCACTTCGCTCCGATTGTCTATCTCCAGGCCATCGCCCTCCACAACCTCAACACTCAGGACGTCACCTACGCCGTCCAATGTCATACCCATAATATCGAAACCGCAACCCATATTGGCAACCGTTGCGGGTGCAAAGACTCTCACTTTATTCATAGCAATAAGTTTTTTCCCATTCCACAACGCATAGACCATAACTCAACGCACGCGCCAAGAATGAAATGTAATAAAATATGTTACTTATGATTTTTAGGCCGACCTCTGCAACCTCGGCAGAGAAATATGACAACGAAAACGCCACAATCGGCAAAAGAAAACTACACCCCCACAGGGGTAATAGTTGTAGTAGTAATAATGGTTGTAGTGCCAGCAAACAACGATGCAGTGGCGAAATGATTCGCTACCTGCACCGAAGATATATGCTGTCCTGTTCTCATTTTATAACCATTAACCTATGACAAATATATATTAATATTTTTTAATATGCAACTTTTCCTGCGAAAATTATTACAAATTATATCAATTTAGCAATCAAACAAGACCTGCATTATATATATTTATCTGATATACTGATATTTGACACATATTACAATTCGTTATCCGCCCATATTAAT
>JAFOXS010000263.1 GCA_017391665.1 Alistipes sp.
CACACCGATGGCACTACTCTTCTGGGTGCTGACGACAAGGCTGGCTGCGCGGAGATTATGACTGCAGCCGAGTACCTTATTTCTCACCCTGAGATTGCACACGGCAAGATTCGCATCGGCTTCACGCCCGACGAGGAGATTGGTCGTGGCGTGGATTACTTCGATGTGGCGGCATTTGGAGCAGACTTCGCCTACACTATGGACGGTAGCGCCGAGGGTGAGTTGGAGTATGAGAACTTCAACGCTGCTGCGGCAACTATCGAGATTCAGGGCCGTAACGTACACCCCGGATATGCCAAGAACAAGATGATTAACGCCATTCAGGTTGCGTGCGATTTGAACGCTCTTATTCCCTCTATTGAGCGCCCCGAGTACACAACAGGCTATGAGGGATTCTACCACTGCGTAGGCTTCAACGGCAATGTTGAGAATGCCAAGATTTCGTATATCATTCGTGACCACGACAGCGAGAAGTTCGAGCAGAAGAAGGTATTTATGTGGTCGTGCGTGGATTTGTTGCAGAAGAAGTATGGCGAGGGCGTTTTGAAGCTCACTTTGAAGGACCAGTACTTCAATATGCGTAAGATGGTAGAGCCACATCCCCACGTGATTGACAAGGCTGTGGAGGCTATGCGTATGGCCGATGTAGAGCCTGTAATCAAGCCTATTCGTGGCGGTACCGATGGCGCACGTCTGTCGTTTATGGGCCTACCCTGCCCCAATATCTTTGCGGGCGGTATGAACTTCCACGGTAAGTTTGAGTACTGCTCGCTCAACACAATGCAGAAGGCTACGCAGGTGATTGTAAATTTGGCGCAGCTGTGGGCTAAGTAAGGGATTATATAACACGGTGTAATATGAACGGTTTTAAGGAGATAGCCCCAGCGGCAATAACCGACAACTTCATAAAACTCATAGGCTCGGATTGGATGCTCATCACCGCTGGTGACCACGTTGAGTGTAATACGATGACCGCTTCGTGGGGTGGCGTTGGATATATGTGGAACAGGCCCATTGCCATTGCCGTTATACGTCCGCAGCGTCACACCTTCGAGTTCACCGAGCGCGAGCAGATGCTTACCCTCTCGTTCTTCAAGGAGGAGTATCGCGATGCGCTGAAGTATTGCGGTTCACACTCGGGACGTGACGAGGATAAGATTCACAACGCAGGTTTGTCGGTAGCCTTCACCGATGACGATGTGCCAGCCATAGCGCAGGCAACGCTTGTTTTGGAGTGCAAGAAGTTGTATTGCGATATGCTCAAGGAGGAGTGTTTCCTCGACAAGAGTATTATCGATAAGTGGTACCCCGCCAAGGATTACCACAAGGCATACGTTCTTGAGTACACGCTCATGCATATCTTCTTCCGTAACGCCGCTCTTCATTGCAAGGAACTCATCTCCGCCAATACGGAAGATCGAATCCTTCGGAAAATGATCCAACAGACACCGATAGGCGCGGATCAGAAGATCATCACCTTCCAGATGACCATGCATATCATTAATTCGTTTTAATCCTGTGACATCACAGTATACGATTCCGATACTCTGTTCACGATCAACATTGGCAATAAATTCATTCATATAATGACGGTTTCTGGCACCGGTCAGCTGATCGTAATAGCTAAGCTGTTCCAGTTTACGAACAAGGTTTCGGCGCCGAATGATCGATACAATAAACTGACCAAGGATCATAAACATACCGGAAATATGGTTCATAAACTCCTGCGGAGGATTGTCTGTACCATAAAAACCGATGATGGTTCCATTGGAAACCAACGGACTCACTATGATCGAGTGAATTTCCTGAGGCTTTAAA
>JAFOXS010000326.1 GCA_017391665.1 Alistipes sp.
AAAATAATTTTTCGCGAAAACCATGAACATTGAACTTATAAAATCAGAACTTGAAAAGCTTTCGCTCATGCTCTCTGAGTGGGAGGGTGATGCTGAGGTTTCATCCATTGAGCGCGACATCGCACTCGACAAGTTAAAGAATATATACGATTTGGTTCGCTTCGACTCAAAAGTTGTCGCCGCAACACCCGTTGCAGCACCCGCAGTCGAGGAGGAGCCCGCCGAAGAGGAGGAAAAGGATGTGGAGGTAGAGTTGATCTTTGCCGAGGAGGATGAGCTCTTCACTACCCTGCCCGACCTTACAGCCGAGGAGGATGCTCCCACCACCGAGCCCTCACTTGCTAGCGAAATATTTGCTTCGGCTATGGCGGTATCGCCCCTGGCGGAAAGTATCATTACAGAGGAGGAGCCTGCTACTGCTCCCGAACCAGAGCCTGCACCCATAGCAGAGCCAGAACCAGAACCCGCTCCCGTAGTCGAGGAGCCTGCCCCCATAGTTGAAGCAGAGCCCATCGCAGAGGCTGTTACAGAGCCCGAAGTGGAAGTGGAGGTTGCAACAGAGCCCGAACCCGTCGCAGAGGTTGAAGCAGAGCCCGAACCCGTAATTGAAGTTGAACCCGAACCCGTAGCAGAGGTTACAACTGAGCCCGAGGTGGAGAAGACTACGAAGCGTGAAGAGCCCCGCTCGCTCAATAGTCTGTTCGGTCTGGAGGAGGTGCAGCGCCGTCCTCGCACGAAACATCAGCGCATGATGTCGATCTATAGCGACAGCGAGCCTCGCCCCGAGAAGGTGGTCGATATTTCAAAGATATTCGATATGGATGTCGACGCTCCTAAGCCCATGACATCGAAAGCACCCGAGCGCAAGGCGGCTCCCCAGCCCGCACCTGCAGCCGTTGAAGAGGAGCGCACTGTGACCATTGCCGATGCCATGGCTGCATCGACTCAGACTTTGGCCGATACGCTCATTACTCCTGTGGCACTTGGTGACGATATCAACCACTCGAAGATCAACTCGCTGCGCGATGGCATAGGTCTTAATGACAAGTTCCTGATGATTCGCGATCTGTTTGATGGCGACGACGAGGCATATGATGAGGCTTTAACCGCTCTCGATAGCATGGAGACGCTTGACGACTGCATGATTCACATCATCGAGAACTATGCGTGGAATCCCGACACCGAGGGTTCAAAGTTTATTATGCAGCTTCTGGAGCGCAAACTCTCGTAACCTATGTCAAAATTATACATCGTACCAACGCCCATCGGCAATCTGGAGGATATCACCCTGCGAGCCATACGTACGCTCAAGGAGGCCGATTTCATCCTTGCCGAGGATACTCGCACAACAGCCTTCCTGCTCAAGCATCTGGGCATAGAGAAGAAGCTGTACTCGCACCATAAGTTCAACGAACACGCAACTGCCACCACCGTAGCCGAGGCCATCGGCGAGGGTCGCACCGTGGCACTTGTGTCCGACGCCGGCACGCCAGGCATATCCGATCCTGGTTTTCTGCTTGTACGCACATGTGTTGAGGCTGGCATCGAGGTGGAGACACTGCCGGGTGCAACGGCATTTGTTCCGGCTCTTGTGCAGAGCGGATTCCCCTGCGATCGTTTCTGCTTCGAGGGATTTCTGCCGCAGAAGAAGGGACGCACGAAGCGCCTTGAGGAGTTAAAGGATGAGAGCCGCTCAATCATCTTCTATGAATCACCATTCCGAGTAGTGAAGTGTCTGGAGCAGCTGGCCGAGGTATTTGGCGAAGATAGAAAGGTATCCGTATCGCGCGAATTGACCAAGAAATTCGAACAGACCGTACGTGGCTCACTCGCAGAGGTGGCAGAGTATTTCCGGGAGCATGAACCCAAGGGAGAGTTTGTCATAGTTGTTGCCGGACAACCCAAGACCGAAACAAAAGTTAAACGCAACCGCTACCGTCAGGATGATGACGAACAGGAGTAACCCTTAAGGATGATGAGTAATACAACTACGCAACTAACCTTATGGCAGCGCCTTTCGCTGGAGATGCTTTGGATCCTTTGCCGAGGCTTTGCTCTGTTGCCACACTTTGTACGACACCACATTTTCGGGACTCTTTGTACATTCATTCTAAGAGATTTGATTCACTACCGCCGAGGAGTGATCATGGATAATCTACGCCGCTCGTTCCCCGACAAGAGCGAGGCTGAGCTCAACAGGATTTGCCGTGCCACATATGCCAATCTGAGCGAGCAGATCATAAACACCATTAGTAAGTCGGGCGTCAGCGAAAAGACCCTGCTGCACCGCATGGTCATAACCAATGCCGAGGCTACGCGTCAGGCCATTAATGGTCGCAGCGCCATACTTCTCACAGCGCACTATGGTCCGTGGGAGGCGGGCAGCACGGTGAGTCTGGTATTCCCCGAGCAGACTGTTGTTGCGGTGTATCACAAGATTACAAGTCCAGTGATGGACGAACTGATGAAGCGCATACGCATGCACAGAAATGTTGAGCTGGTTGATATGAAGCGTACGATGCGACACTTTATCGACAATCGCGACAAACGCCCTATGGCTTTGGGACTTATCGCCGATCAGAACCCTGTACTGCGAGCCAATATGCGCTGGTATCGTTTCCTGCATCAGTGGACCGCCTTCTTCGAGGGTGGCGAGACTCTTGCAATGAAGTATCATCTGCCCGTGTATTACTTTTCACCTCGTCGCATCAGTGCAGGACACTACGAGGCCTCATTCTCGCTCATCTACGATGGCGACTCGCCCATAGCACCAGGTGAGATCACGGAGCGCTACGTACGACTTTTGGAGAACGACATAAACGCCCATCCCGAGATGTGGATGTGGTCACACCGCCGCTGGAAGCACACCCCTCCGGCAGAGTTACAGGCACAGAAGATATGAAACAGACCGCAGTAGTCATACTCAACTGGAACGGACGCCAGCATCTGGAGCAGTTTCTGCCGAGTGTGGTGGAGCATACCCCCGCTGCGGCCGAGATTGTCGTGGCCGACAACGGCTCGACGGATGACTCTGTGGCATTTCTACGCGAGCACTACCCCACAATCCGCATAATCACCCTCCAAAAAAATTATGGTTTTGCCGAGGGATATAACCGCGCGCTGGAGCAGGTCGATGCCGAATATTTCGTTCTGCTAAACTCCGATGTGGAGGTCACGGCCGGCTGGCTTGAGCCGCTCGTTGCAACACTTACCAATAATCGCAGTGTTGCCGCCGTAGCTCCAAAGTTACGCTCATATGGCTATCGCGACCGCTTCGAGTATGCAGGTGCCGCTGGCGGATACATAGACTTTCTGGGTTATCCATTCTGCCGTGGTCGAATACTCTCAACTGTGGAGCAGGATCACGGACAATATGACACTGCACGTGATGTCTTCTGGGCAAGCGGAGCAGCATTCTGCTGCCGAGCCGACCTATTCCGTCTGCTGAGCGGTTTCGATGCAGATTTCTTTGCACACATGGAGGAGATAGACCTCTGCTGGCGCATGCAGCTGGCGGGCTTCAGGATTATGGTTGAGCCTCGCAGCGTAGTGTATCATCTTGGCGGTGGCACACTCCCCAACGAATCACCTCAAAAACTGTATCTTAACTACCGCAATAACCTATCAATGTTATTCAAGTGCGCCCCCACGTGGCAACGTATTGTGGTGGCAGTAGCGCGACCTGTGTGCGACATGCTCTCTGCTGCATTATACTTTCTGCGTGGTAACACGACTCTGGGCAAAGCTATACTCAGAGCCTATCGCGACTTTTTGGATGCGCATG
Source organism: Alistipes sp. (assembly GCA_017391665.1). Taxonomy (GTDB): domain Bacteria; phylum Bacteroidota; class Bacteroidia; order Bacteroidales; family Rikenellaceae; genus Alistipes. The sequence goes on from JAFOXS010000326.1 coordinate 3,785, forward strand.
GCGAACTGAATAAAAAACGACAGATGATACGCTCTGCGCGCAAAGCCGAATCAAGGCAGATCTACTCAGGCTCAATCGTTCTGCGCTACGCCTTGGGAAGGAAAACATTTGATGATATGATGAAATAAAAAGTCCGCTAACATAGTTAAGCGGACTTTTATATACTTATACAAAAAATTGTATAACAATAGGGATTTCAAGACTTGCGAAGTGCGAGAAACCGCAGTTTACTATGCGTCAATAAATGCTCGATTTGCAAACCTTAAATATCTACTTAATTATCAAATCATTACTTACATATCTTGCAGTTACTGCATAATTTTATAACATACAATTTGCATACAGAATCGGAGATTTTGGGAAAATAGTAATGCTAAAATACCACCTCAAAAGTTTTTATCGTGACAGGTGTTTATATATGTTTTCTTTTGCCTCCGACATCGCAAAGGTACAAAATATTGCTGACGAAAAGAGAAGTTGCAATGATTCCTTTTTTTCGCCAGCATATTTTATGCTGTCAATGCACAAATAAGTTTAGTCCGTTTTGGGTATATAGCCAATGGGATAAACTAAACCGACAGTCAATAAATATACGATAGTTTAGTTTATAAATATCACAACTCAATAGCACCTATCGCCTTGCGATATTCAATCCAGCGGAGGAAATGGTTGATGCGAGCTTCAACAAGCGTTTGATTTGCTTGCTGCCATAGGGCTTGTGCTTCAAGATAGTCACTCAATGTTTCAACTCCTGCTTCGTATTGACGACCGCTCACTCGCAGATTCTCAGCCGCCGAAGCCACACCTCTCTCGGCAAGAGAGTACTCCAATGCCGATTCATCGAGTTTGTTAGCGGCTTGCGTAGCCTCCAAAGTCAGTAACTCGAGAGTAGCCTCCTCTTCGACTTTGGTTTGCTGGTACTGCATCTTTGCAGAGCGATAACGCGAATGAGCACCTAAATTGAAAATGGGAATCGAGACTTGCACACCTGCAGCAAAATTCCAATCATCCAACAACTTCTCTCCGCCAAATTTCACACCATTCAAGTAGCCATATTGCCCCACCAATCCAATTTGTGGCATAAGTTCGGCTCGTGCCATATTGCTCTTTTGGTGCATCAGTTCACTTTTGTGAGCAAGCATCTGCACTTCGGGGCGTGCTGAAATATCAGTCGATAGAGCAAATGAGTAATTCACTGAAGGAAGTTCGCCATTTACCTCAATGGTATCGGTCAGTGGCCGTCCGATATAATGGCATAAATTCATCGTAGCAAGACGAATAGCATTTTCCGAGCGACGCAGATTGAGCCTACTCTCATCGAGTTTTACCTCCACTTTCAATACATCGTTACGCGACTTCACACCACGCTCATATGCCTTTTCGACCGAGCGCATCAACTCACTGAGCAACGTATGGTAGGATGCCGCCACTTGTTGCATTTCCGCAGCTTGTACCACATTGGCATAAGCACGAGCGGTCTCAACAATAACTTCAGTCTCTGTAAGACGGCGGTTTTGCAAGGCAATAGCCTCACCAATACGTCCCATTTTATATCCTGCAATCACCTTGCCTCCCATAAATATCGGTTGCTGAAGTTTTACTCCTGCGCCGTATAACCATCCTATCTCATAATCGAGATTTATTCCTGGGAAGTATGCTTCTGCACCCGTCGGCATACCATCTGCTCCGACAACAGGCAACAAGCCACCCTCCACGCCAAACTCGCCTTTTGCCGTAGAATATACTCCCAACCCTTCGGCGGATAGTGTTGGCAGAAAGTTTGCAAATGTTGCTCTACGTTCATATTTAGCCGATTGCATTTGGAAATCGGCAGCCGAAATACGTTTATTATGCTCTTTGGCAATGACAATGCAATCTTCCAGCGACAGCGGAGTTTGAGCAAACGCAACGGATGGAAGGAACAATACAAATAATATATAAAGCCGTCTCATATTATATCTTGATTTTGAAAAATATTGCATATAACACAGGAAGATATACAAGCGTAGCGATGGTCGAGAAGAGCAATCCTCCCATAATTGTCACAGCCATCGAACCAAACAAATCATCCGAGAGCAGAGGTATCATTCCGAGTATTGTTGTCAATGATGCCATCATCACGGCTCGCAGACGTACGCACGAACTCTCTACAAGTGCTGTGACAGCTGTTTTGCCATCTGCAATCTGCAGGTTGATTTCGTCCATCAGCACAATACAATTCTTAATAAGCATACCAGCCAATCCCAATGCACCAACAATAGCACAGAAATTAAATACCTTTCCACTCAACAACATACCGCCAACTATGCCAACAGCCAACAGAGGAATACAGCACAGGATAAGCATAGGCTTGCGGTAATTCTTGAAAAGAAGAATCAACACAGCGATGATTAATATCACCCCCAAAGGTATCTGTTTGAATAGGTAGTGCATTGTCTGGTCGCTTGCCTCCTTCTCGCCACCCCAACGGAGTGAATAGCCATCGGGGAGCTCAATAGAGGCAATCTTCTCGGCAACAATTTGTCGGGCTGCTTCGGTTTCGACTCCATCTACGGGAGAACACATTACACTCTGTGCCCTTTGACCGTTGTAACGGGCCACAACAGGATATTCCCACTCGACTTCAATACCACGCCCCAACGCAGCGAGTTGGGTGGTGTGTAACAGCGAATGTATTAGGTCTTCGCGGCTAATTGTTCCACTCTTGACCTTGAGGAGCATCTCTTCACTGAGCAACCCGTTTATATTGGGAAGCACGGAAAATATAGGCACATTCTCCAAATTGTCGATTGCTCGACCTCCACTCTCCTCTATCTTTAGATAAATGGTATTCTCATCCTTGCCCTCATAAAATCTACCAACGGGAATGCCCTCGGTTGCCGTAAGGAGCGACATCGAAATATCTTCACGTTTTATCCCTGCTTGACCAGCCAACATCTGATTGTAATCGACCTCCAAAATAGGACGTTTTGCATCCCAATCCGATGTAACAAGGCATACTTCAGGAGTCTGCATCATTACATTCCTCACCTGGTCTGCCAATGAATTCAGCACTGCAGGGTCGGGGCCGATAATCTGCAACTCAATGGGGTATTTCTTGTACATAATGTTATACTTTTTGAGCTTGACATAAGCATCAGGGTAGTTGTCGGTGAGATACGATTGTATCTCGGCGATATTCTTTTTGAGACTTTTTGCCGAGGTAAACGATATGATAAGTTCGCCGTATGAGAGCGATGGGGTTGCAATGCTTCTCACCAAGTTATAACGCGCTGGTGTACCACCTACCGAAGTGGTAATGTTGGTCACTTCGGGGCGTGTACGCAAATATGTCTCTATCTCGCTTAAATCACTCTCTACTCTGGTATAATTTGTACCTTCGGGTAGTTTATACTCCATATATAGCTGGTCATAGGTCATATCGGGGAAGAAGCCTTGCTTGACATATCGAAATCCCCAACCGCTTATAGTTATCATTACAACCCCGCATATAATCATCGTCCAACGATGGTGCAGACCAAAATGCAGAGTTGAACGCAGCACTCTATATATTCGACCATCGTACAATGCAACGTCCGTATCATTGTCAGCTGAAGTGCGAAGCCACCTATCAGCCATCAGCGGAACATGAGTTAAGGCCAACATCCAACTAAGCATCAGACTCACAGCCAAAACAATGAATAGGTCACGCACATATACTCCAGCCGTATCGGGCGATAGGAATATCGGCACGAAAGCAAGTATTGCGATAAGCGTCGCTCCCAAGAGTGGCATAGAGGTCTTACGACCTATTGAGGTCATCGCCTCACGTCGTGTTTTGCCCCGTTTGAGGTCAATTAAAATGCCGTCAATAATCACAATTGCATTATCGACCAACATACCCATAGCCAAAATGAACGATGCCAACGACACACGCTGCATCGAGCCATCGAAATATCCGAGCAGCAGGAACGTGCCGACAACAATCGTGAGCAGACTAAAGCCTATAATCAGACCGCTCCTAAGTCCCATAGTGAGCATCAGCACCACAACGACAATCACAATCGACTCCAACAGATTAACAAAAAATGTCATCAGAGCATCAGTCACTCGTTCGGGTTGATAAAATATTTTGCTGCACACAACACCCACGGGCAACTGCTCATGCAAGAGTTCTGATAAACGCTCCTCTACTGCTTGTCCAACCTTGACAATATCTGTTCCAGAGGCAGCAGCAACGGCAATACCGAGAGCCGTCTCACCATTATATTTCATCTGATTCCTCACTGGCTCAGCATAACCACTCTCCACACAAGCAATATCACACAATCGCAGTTGGTCATCCTCGTGCCCCTGAATAATCATCTGCCCAATCTGCTCTTTGGTGCGAAACTTATCGGCAACGGTTACTCTCACACGACTATCGCCATTGTTGTAATAGCCTGCATAGTATATACTATTATGGCCTTGCAATGTTGTCAGCACCTCGGCGGGTGATACTCCCAACGAGGCCATTTTCTCTGGCAAGAGCGAGATATTGATGGCATTCTCCCTCTCTCCATATATCAGCACTCGACCTACACCATCAAGGTTGGTCAGTTCACGCTGGATAAGCGCGGCATAATCGGATAGTTCTTGCTCGGTGTAACCATCTCCTGTAAGGGCGTAAAACATTCCATATACAAGATTGAAATCATCTTGCACCATAACTGAAGTTCCTGTGGGTAAATCCGAAGCAATGTCGTTTACTTTTCGGCGGAGCATATCCCAGCACTGCTCCAACCTCTCGTCTTTTGTTGTAGGGTGTAACTCCACCTGCAATATGGCAACATCGCTACGCGACCAACTCTGCACATACTTTACATCTCCTATGGTACGGATAGCACGCTCTAATGGATCGGTCACTTCCAACTCCATCTCCGTAGCAGAAGCACCAGGGCGAGTTGCTACTACCATCGCAATCTTTACCTTGATTTCGGGGTCTTCCAACTTACTCATCTCGTATGCCGCGTGAATACCTCCCAACAGAAGCACCGCTATGAGAAACCATACGAGACGCTTATTGTCAAAAGCCAACTTGCCAAAATCTATCATAACAATCCTCCCGTATTTGTTTTGCCTGCCTGTGGCAAGGGTTTTACCATCTGACCCTCACTGAGTTTATGTGCTCCTGCCGCAATAACTACTTCGCCAACTTCCAATCCAGATACAAGCGTAGCTGTACCGTTGGTATGTAACTCTGTAATCTCAACGGTACGTTTTGCGACCTTATCACCTGTGATAATCCAAACATAATCGGCATTATTATCGTGAAAAATAGCACTTGTAGGTATCTCCACTGCGTTGTTGGACGTAGCACTAAATACCACATCGACCATAGCCAACATACCGACCGAAGGTTTCTCCTTCATTGATGAGGGCAGGGCAAGTCGCAAGGTGTATAATTGATAGGAATTAACATTGGACGAGATGCTGATAAGGCGGAGTGGTACAGCCTCCTCCACAAAATCAAACTTAGCCTCAAACGAAGCAATATCACCTCGGCGATGATACACCGACGAAGGAATAGAAATCTCCACCTCGGGCATTGATGATGAATGCAGGGTTACGATAGGCATACCCGCACCAACCACCGTAGGAGGGTCAAACAGACGCTGTTTGACATAGCCATCAAATGGGGCATATATCTTTGTGTCGGCGAGTTGATTTTTTGCATTATCTCTTTTTGCTGTTATCTGCTGCAATCCATAGCGTGCTTTATCGTAATCCGAAGCTGTTGCCACACTATCTGCGTACAATGCCATAACACGTTCCGCCTCAGCCTTAATGCCTTGCCATTCCGCTTCAGCCGCCTGTAACTGCAACTCATAATCGCGAGGGTCGATTTGAGCCAACAATTCCCCCTGTCGGACATATTTACCCTCTTGGACAAATACCTGCTTTAGCGAACCACTTACCTTGAATGCCATATTGACCTCCTCGGCCGCCTTTACTCGCGCTGGGAATTGCAGTTTGTCTGACAAAGTTGCCACTCTTACGGTATCACACTTAACCCGAACGATGGGTTGCGTGGATTGTGATTGGTTTCCACAGCCTATGGCAAATGTGGATAGCCCAATCATCATAGAATAAAAGATATATCGCTTCATATTTAGTGAAATTATCATTTGTGGTGCAAATGTAGTGCAATTCGATATGTAACTATATATCAATATTTATGAAAGATTGTGCAATATGTTCGATTATTGTAGTGCGTAATACGGTAGATTAATAGTTTTTAAGTACATTTGTTCGCTAATGTCGCACGAATGGATAAAGAGTTACACAACATAGATGTTTTTGACATCAACAAAGAGTTTGTTTCTGGTAGACCACCTGTGATACAGACCGACAAGAATGGATTTTTTCTTTGTCGCAAGGGGTGTGTTACATTGTCATTGGATGACAATATATTTGAGGTAGGAGCAGGAGATTTATACATATATCCCCCATTCTCGCAGACCTATATTCGTTCGGTTAGTGATGATATGCAAGGGGTAATTGGGGTCGCTGATTTTGATTTTGTGATATCCTCCATTGCGTTAATGTCGGATTCAAAGCAACATCTTTATCTTCGTACACGACCTTGTGTAACACTGCTCAATGAACAACGAAGAAGGATAGAGGAACTAATCACCATTACCAAAAGCCGCCTTACGGAACCCAATCGTCTGTTTCGTTCACAGATATTATCTGCTTTGGCGCAAACAATATGCTTTGAGATTTTGGAGGCATATTTTTCGGGCAACAGTATTCAGCCATCCGTGCAGACGAGAAAAGATATGATTTTCCACCGCTTCTTGCAAGATGTATTTACAAATTTCAAACAATATCGCGATGTTAGGTTCTATGCCGAGCAGCAATGCCTAACACCGCGATACTTCGCAACGGTAATTCGAGAAACATCTGGCCAGACACCCTCCGAATGGATAAATATCTCAACCATCGCAGAGATAAAACGCTTGTTGGCCGACCCTGATTTGAGCATCAAGGAGATTGCCGAGCAACTACATTTTACTGACCAATCACTCTTTGGGCGCTACTTCAAAAACCTCGAAGGCATATCTCCCCTAAAATACCGCGAGCAGCAGAAATTGCAGGAGTAACTCTATTACTTACTCTATGCCATTTATTATAACGTAAACATAATCGAGCCATCAAAATATATCATAAAACGATCGCAAAGTATTATAGTTTCAACCCTCGATTTTGTCTTTTGCTTGTCGGCAAGCCCAACGCTTCCATAAACTCATCTTTCTTGCGTCTGAACCAAGAGTGATGCGAAACGCCATCGATTCTAAGGTCAAATCTTCCCTCCTTATCTTCTTTGAGGGAGCAGACCGCACCATTGGCTGAAAACGATTGGTTAAACATCGTTGAGTAGAGCTTACCTTTGACGGGTATTTCCTTAAAGGTACATAATAATTTGATAAGGTTGTCGTTGAACCCCATTTTCTCGCTGAGGTATTTAATCATCGGCATCAATTTCTCTACATACGGGAAGTAACGCAGAATCTTGTCGATATACTCCGATTGTTTACGATGTTCCGCTTCGTATGATTGCTTGACCTCCTGTATTTGCTTTTGGTGTTCCACCTGCATTTGCTTTATATTGGATTGCAGTTGCTCGATGGTCTCGTCTCGGATTGCTATTTCGTCCCGTAAATCCTCGTTTTTGCGTTCCAATGATTTCATCTTACCGCTACCAAAAAGAGAACTGACACCACTTGCAAGAGCTGTGGCAGCATCGGTGGCCACGCTCTTGAGCTTGTCGGTGCGTATCTCCGATTTCACCAGTTTGAGTTCTTGCTCGGCAAGATCTATCTGGTGCTCCTTGTGTTGCCGTTCAGCCTCTATGCGTTCCAACTCGGCACGCTGCTTCTCTATGATGAAGTCGTTACGCTCCAAATGCTCCTTGCCCGTTTCGGTTTTGGATTGTCCTCGCTCCATTGATAGAATCTCGGATGCCAATGTCTGCATCTGTGTCATATCATCATCGTTTAGTTTTCGGCTCTTGCCCGTATCGTGGTCCATCCAGTCGAATACGATATGTGCGTGGTAGTTGGGCTTGAACCAACGACCATCAATTTGAAAACTCTCCTTATCGTCAGGGGCTGGCTCTCCACCGAGCCAATGCCCCTCATCCTTATGAAGGAATATTTGCAGCGGTGTGATACCCCAACGCTGTTGACACTCCTCACCAAATCTGCGAACATCCTCCAATGTGGTTTCGGACTTGATGAGTAGCACACCCTCACGAATGGGTGAGCATCCTGCCACCTTGACAATCTTGCCACTCTTGGTTTTGCGTTCTCGCTCTTTCTCCTGCATCGCTCGCCCCGTCTTAGCCTTTACCATCTGCTTGATCTTATCGTAATGCGTCTGTAAGTCGTAGTCGCCCAAGCGAGGATTTATCCAATACTCATTGTCGGCAACAAGTTGGGGTATGAGGTAGATTTTAGACTCTCCGATGTTACGCATATACTCGGGAGTTCTGAGGTTGTGAGCATCGCTCGATGATATGTTGCAAGGCTTAATATGTATGCTACTTTTTACTGCCATTGTTATTCTGATTTTATTGGTTGCACTAATGTTTGTTGGTCATTTGGTCACTTGCTTCCGCTGTCGGGGTCCTTAGGGGCGAAGCCCATAAGCGGAGTGCAGAGAGGTCACTCTGCACCCTCGGTAGAGCCCACAACTACTTTAAGCGAAGCGTGTAGTTATAGTGGGCTATAACCTGAAGCCTCGTTTCTTCTTCGGCTGCAGTTGTGGCATCCGCCTTGCGGATTGGACTTGCGATTTCTTTACAGCCTGTTTTGCTTGGTTTCGGTGGCATAGATAGTCATTCAAATCCTTATGTACTGCGTAGTGATGCGACATATCTTGAATCCTGTTTCCGAACATCTTTTTCAGATTCTCATACGCTCTTTGCCCTGCTTGGTCGTTATCAAGAAAACTACCTATTCGCGTGTATGGGCGTAGAAGTTGCTCGGCTTTTGAGAGGTTTGTAACGGAGTTCAGCACCATATAATCCTGCTCGCCTGTGCGTGGCTCTTCGGGGGTGTTGTTCACTCGGATTGTAAGAAACGAGAGGTAATCCATAAAGCCCTCGAAGAGATAACACACTGCTCGTTGCTCGCCCTGCTGTCGGATATGGGTAATATCCTTTGGAGCAAGACAACCTTTGAAGTAGCGGTTGCGGAGTTCATAGCCACCTGCAATATTCGGGAAGCCTATGGTGAAATATGGTTTGCCGTTATGCTCAAATCGCAACTCCTTACACTCTCTTTTGGCGAGTTCGATGTTTATTCCTCGTCCTCGCAGATAGTCGATAAGGGCTGGAGAAGATAATTCGCCAACCTGTACACCTTGAAAACTGCTGTTATGTGCTTTCTGCTCGCCAAAAGAGAATGATGCCGGGCGAATGTACGGTGTTCGCTCCGCTATGCGTTCCAACAGATAAGCTACATTGTCGCTATGGTATAGTTCTGCTGCCAATGCGATGATGTTGCCACCCTTGCCGATACCGAAGTCATACCATTGGTTTAACTCGGTGTTTACCTTAAACGAAGCATCGGTTTCGTTCCTCAGAGGTGATTTATACCATAGGCTCCTGCCTTGTTGCTTAACAGGTGTATATCCCAAACTTTGCAGATAGTCTGCCAACTTGATTTTCTTTATTTCGTTGATATTCATATTGTTTCGTTTTTATAAGTTAATTGATTGGTTGATATACCGATTGAGTGCTATTGTGCAGTCACTCAATCGGCTTGGATTTTAGGTTTAGCAGTACGAATTATATATGCCCGAACTAAACTAAACCTACATTAGAATACGAAGTCGCGATTGTATCGCCACCCTTTGCCCTCGGGAATGATCATTCGTTTATTTTCGAGGAATTTCCTCAAATCCACAAGCTTATTGCGACCTCGTTCATAACCGATACTCGCATAGCCCGTTTTCAGTGCTGCAATGATATTCGGGTAGCCCTGTATCACATTGTTACCAAAAGCAGTCTCCAATGCTTGGCGGTGCTCCTGCTCGCTAAGTTCATTCAATGGGAATGTGCGATCTTTGCGTGGCTGGTCAAAGGTGTAATCCCTGACCAATTCGGGTAGAGCATCATCATTGATGCGGAAAGCAAACGGAGTGAAATCCCTATCTCGAATGTGCATAGCCTTAACCTCGCTGATATTGGCATCTTGCGTGCTCTTGGTTACTTGCAGCACCGTTTCTGCCTTATTGTTGAGTTCTGTTCCTATATGCCCTCGGGTGTTGTCATCGCCTTTGTTAAGGTGTAACACCGTATGGATATGTAGATTATATTCACTCGACCAACGCATAAGCAGATTGATAATCTCTGCCGATTCGCTTGGGGAGTTTATATCGTACATCAAATCCCTGATGCCGTCAATAATCACAAGCCCGATACCTTTTACTCTTCGCAAGGTTTCGCCGATAATCTCTCTACGCCTCTCGGGAGTATGCTCACGCAGAACAATGAAAAGGAAATCTTTGCTATTCTGCTCAATGTCGCACCCTGCCAACCGCATTATGCGTTTGAGCACCTTATGGCAATGGTAGAAGCTTTGCTCAGTATCAACATAGAGAATCTTGCGTTTCTCCTGTGGCAGATATGCCGAGTATTGCAATACCTCACTATTTCTTAGTGCTGCTGCCACGATAGCCGAGATATTAAAGGTCTTTTTGCTCTTTGCCTTGCCTGTCGAGGCACTGAAATTACCCAATGTGCCAATGGTCGAGCCATTCACCCAAAGTATTTCGGGTGGTGTATCGTATGTGTCAGTAACTTTCAGATGGACACTTCGCCAGATAGCAGCAAACTCATCATCTGCCATCGGTGGCTTGGGCGCTGATGCTCTATTATTTTCCATAGTTACGCAATTTACGGTTAGCACTCTTGGCAATAGTCAATGCCGCATCGCTCTTATCATTCACTCTACGGGCGAGATTATCTGCCCACGAAAGAAGCTCCTTACGCGAAAAGAGAAGTTTATTGCCATACTTGCGGAATGGTACTTCACCCTTTGCTGTAAGTTTATACAAGCGTGCTTTGGAGATTAAGAATCCGTGCTGTTCCAATGCCTCGACTGCGGCATCGGGAGTGAGATTGTCGGGCAGTTCCTTTTGAGTATGGTTAAGACCTGCCAATGTCTGCGAAACGGTTTCGCTTACGATAGCCCTTAACTCTTCGGGCGTGGTTACAATAATTTGGTTCATTTTATTCGTCCTTTTTAAGTTAATACTTGGCTATCGTCATAGCCCTCTCAACCGATTGATGCTGCAAAGGAAGAATAAAGGAAACTAAATATCGAATTGTCAATAACTTAACCCACCTATGACAGATTGTGCCATAACTACGACAGATGATGACACAGCATAGATTTGAGGTGATTGGTGTATAAGACAAATGTAGGACAAGTGACGCTATGGCATCATTTGTCCTACATCTGTCAAGTCATTTTCAAAAAGTACTATTTTTTAGAAGATGTTTGTATTTTATTTCGAGATTAGTTGAGAACTATTTTTGAAATGGTTTAGGTTTGGGGTATGCAGCTAATAGCGGGCTATTTGCAAATTACCCAAATCTAAAACAACCAAAAAGAGTCTCAAATAAGCCGAAACTATTGTTTGTAATTAGGGCAGACTTATTCAATAAAATGCAAAACATCTTCTTACTCTTTTAACTTTTCGAGTTGAGAAATGACCTCTTTTATTTGGAAATA
>JAFOXS010000141.1 GCA_017391665.1 Alistipes sp.
CGGGTGTTACGGAAAGTCTGTCCCTCGTTATCGGCCTCACGGCGAGGACGGGGACTGCGCTCGACGCTCTCTGCTGAACGATTGCGCTTGTCGCGACCAAAGCGCGAGAGAGCCTGATTCGAGTCTTGTTTCATATTCTTCATAGCATTAAAATAATTTACGGGTGCAAAGGTAATCTAATTTTTCTAATCGTGAGCAACTTACGCACCTTTTCCTCAGGAAAAATCATAATCTGCGACACTCCCGACCTTCGGAAACAACATTTTCATTATATTTGTCCTTCGAAGTGACTACAAACCGCCCCCAATATGAACAAAGAGATACTACGCATAGCTTTGCCCAACATTATATCGAACATCACGGTTCCCATCATGGGTATCGTCGGCACGATGATAGCGGGTCATCTGGGCGACTCGGTCGCGACAATCGGCGCATTGGCTATCGGTGTGTCGGTCTTTAACTTCATCTATTGGAACTGCTCCTTCATCCGCATGGGTACGAGTGGCATCACGGCACAGGCCTACGGAGCGGGCGACAACCGCACCACCACCCTCATGCTGGCACGTGCCACAGCCGTGTCGTTTATCGTGGGTATGGCTATTCTTATCCTCCAGCGACCTGTTGGCGAGCTGGCCATCAAGATGATGAACGGCAACGAGATGGTAGCCGACTACTTCTATGCCCGCGTATGGGCTGTGCCGGCGGGAGTGCTGCTCTTTGGTCTTAACGGCTGGCTCACGGGCATGCAGAATGCCGTCATACCGATGATTGTCGCCATCATCGTCAATGTGATCCACATCGTCTGCAGTCTGTGGTTTGCCTTTCCGCTGGGGATGGGCATTGTGGGCATAGCCTACGCCTCGGTGGTGGCGCAATGGATAGGTGTAGTGATTACAGCCGCCATAACGTGGTACCGCTATGGCAAGAGTTTTGTTGCCATTGCATGGCGCGAGGTGTGGGACGCAAAGGCTATGCGCGAGTTCTTCTCGATCAACCGCGACATCATCATCCGCACGCTCTGCGTATGTGGCGCATATACCTTCTTCACCGCCGCATCGGCACGTATGGAGGATGAGACAATCCTTGCGGTGAATACCATTCTGCTGGAGCTCTTTACCCTCTTCTCATATATGAACGATGGCTTTGCCTACGCTGCCGAGGCCCTGACGGGTCGTTTTATCGGTGCAAGGGATGGCCGTGCGCTACGTCTATGCGTGAAGCGTTGCATGATGTGGTGCGTTGTAATATGCGTTATATATGTGAGTTTGTACGTTGGCTGGTGGCGCGAGTTGCTGGGACTATTCGTGGAGGATGGAGCCGACGCCGAGCAGATCATAGAGTATGCGGGGCGTTATATCGGCTGGATAATCATCATCCCGCTGGCGGCGTCGTGGCCCTTTATGATGGATGGCATTATGGTGGGTGCTACGCAGTCGCGCATTATGCGTAACTCGATGCTGTGGGCTACGGCGGCATATTTTCTGCTCTTCTTTACGCTGGAGCCTCTGATTGGCAACAATGCGCTGTGGCTGGCCTTCACATCGTATATGTTTCTGCGTGGCGTGTTCCAGTACTTTATGTCGGAGCGTCTGCAGGTTGTCTATCGTCAGGCGGAGGAGTAAAAAAAGCGGAAACCCTCTTTGGGGATTTCCGCCATCGTATTATGAGTTGCTTATGGTTGGTTACTTGCTCACGGGCGTAAAGACAATAGGTACGGTGTATTTCACTCTCACTTTCTTGCCATTCTCCTCACCTGGTGTCCACGCCTTGGGGGCAGAGTTGAATACTCGCTCAACCTCGGCAGAAAGCACCATATCGGGCGAACGCAACA
>JAFOXS010000067.1 GCA_017391665.1 Alistipes sp.
ACAACCTCGTCAAGCACACGGCCACCAATCCACCAGTCGTATGTTGCACCGAGCGAGATGGTATGCTGCGGCGCATAGGGCAGATAGTTGCCCGAATAGTCGTTCACGCCATCGTTGAACTCCTCGAACTGCGCATGTGTATAGCCATAATTTGCTGTAAAGCGCAGATGACTCATTGACATCAGGCTGAGTGCATCCCACGTAGCTGCAACCTCGACACCACGACTGCGCGACTTACCTGCATTTGACATCATACGACCCGTAGTAAGGCCATCGGGGAAGACTGTAAGCTGCTGATCACGGCACTCAATCCAGAAGGCTGCAACATCGAGCGCAAGGCGTGCATCATCGAACGAGAAGTGGCCTCCAACCTCATAGTTCCAGCTATACTCGGGATCATATGTTGTTGCCGATGCGCTATCCGTCGCCGAAGAGCTATCACCGCCCGAAGGACGACCGCCTGCAGCACCGCCAGGCATAGCTCCCGGCATACCACCGCCGCCCATCATACCCTGCATCTGCGACATGGCGTCGGCCATCATAGCGGTCTTGGTCTTATTTTGCAGAATATCCGAGAAGATCTGCGTATTGAAGCCTCCCGCCTTATAACCACGTGTCACGGTGGCATAGACATCACCTATGCCTGTAGTATAGTTGATGGCAAACTTAGGCAGAAGCTCCAGATAATCCAACTTCTCCTCACCCGTAAAAGGCACTTCAACTGAACGGTTCAAAACGGGGATATAGGGGCTCATAGCCGTCATATCGAACTTATAGTTAACAGTGGCCATATTATCGTAGTTCATCTTCGTACTCTCATAGTCCAGACGCAAGCCAGCAGTGAAACGCCAGCGCTCGCCTGCACGCAGTGATGACTCGTGATAGAGGGCAAGGCCATAGGTAGGAATGTCGAAGTTGCTATCAATCGTAAAGGGATCAATTGCGAGGAATCGCTTGATCTGCGCAGGCATATTGCCAAGGATGAGCTCGCTGATACCATCGCTCAGCAGGCTCACCGGTGCCGACATATCAATCTTCTTATAGAAGCCATAGGCACCTGTGAGCCACTGCCAGCGACGTGACTTATCGTTCGAGCGCAGAACTATATCCTCCGTGAAGGCGTGCTCGTGCTGCTCCTGCTCCAGAGTGAAGAGCGAACGAGGCGTGAGGTCATTATCCATACGCATACGATCGTGCATAAACTGATATGTCGTCGTAGCCGAGAAGTTTACCTTCTCGCCAGCATGCGAGAGCACCAGACCGTCACTGAATGAATAGCGCATATAACCGCTGGGGCTGTTGTAATTCACATCGCCAGCAATGTCCTGCTCCACATCGTACAGAGCATAGGCATAGCCACCCTCGTTATCATAGCTGAATGAGGCCGAGTTATCCAACTCCCAACCACGACCCAGATCGCCCACCAGGCGCAGACGGCCACCGCTACTCTCGCCCCAATCGACATCGCTGTCGTTGTAAGCATTTGTAAAGAAACCGTCGGTGCGGTTGTAGAAGCCGCCCACCGAGAAGCCGAACTTGCCGTTATTCGTGCGACCATAGTACGACGCCTTGGCACGGAAGGTATTGCCTGAGCTATACTCTGCCGTAGCACGCACACCCTGGTAGTTCATTGGCGAGAGCGTATATACATTCATCTGGCCACCCATCGTATTACGACCATAGAGCGTACTCTGCGGGCCACGCAACAGCTCAACACGCGCCACGTCCAGCATATCGAAGTCGTAGTTGTTCTTATTAAGGAATGGTACGCCATCAACCGTAAGACCGATGATAGGCTGATCGATGCGGGCACCGAAGCCACGAACATAGATCGACGAGGTCATCTTTGAACCATAGTCGGGCTGGTAGAAGTTAGGCACGATAGATGACAGATCCTTGATCGAGAGCACATGCTCACGCTCGAGCATCGAGGAACTAATGACACTCGATGATATGGGCTGCGACTTAAGGCCAAAGTGCTGCTTGGGCTGACGTACGACAACGCCCACCTCGTCGATGGAGAGGTGACGATCGACAACGCTATCAGGCAAGATCTGCTCTCCACCCTCGGCTCGGGCAGCATCAAAAGAAAAAATAGCAGCCGCAAAGGCTACAATTGTAAAAAGTCTCTTCATATTATAGTTTTTCAAATAACGGCACAAAGGTATAATATTGAGTAAGGCGCATCAACTATAATAAATTATAGTTTTGTTTTTTCGAAGAATATATTATCTTTGTCACTATGAGCATGAAACCAAAAATAATCGTAATTCATCCGAACTCGTTGTGCTGTATGGCAATGAGAACCATTCTGGTGGATATAGCACCCTTCGTCGGCATGTTTCGCGATGTGGAGATTCTATCCTACAACTCCCTGCAGCAGATGCTTCAGGATCAGCCCGAGATGGTTATCCACTACTTCGTTGCTGCACAGGTGCTCATGGATAATATGCCCTACTTCGCTCCTCAGATGCGTCGTTGCATAGTTCTGACCGAGGGCGATGACTCATCACTCCCCGAGGGTACGCGCATGGTGGATATACGTCGTCCCGAGCATGAACTGCTGAAGGCATTTTTAATGATGCACAGCAATGCCCACACCGGCATGCCCCACCCTGCACCACAGGAGGAGAGCGAGTTGCTCTCTCAGCGCGAGAAAGATGTGCTGGCGCTGATTGTGAAGGGTTATATAAATAAGGAGATTGCCGATATGCTCAACATCTCCACACCCACGGTCATCTTCCACCGCCGCAACCTGAGCGAGAAGATTGGCTCAAAGTCCATAGGACGACAAACCATATATGCCGTAATGAACGGCATCGTAACACCCGATGAGTTATAACTAAAAAGATACGCTTATGAAAAAGATCTTAATGGCCGTAGCCATCTACCTGATGGCAGTATCGTGTGGCACAGCGCCGCAGAGCCCCGAGCAGAATGTAGCAAATGATAAGAACGAGGTTATAGAGACTATCCTTACGCGCCGTAGCATCCGTGCATATAAGGATCAGGCCGTACCCAAAGAGCTCCTTGATCAGGTGCTGGAGTGTGGCGTATGGGCTCCCAATGCTATCAATGCCCAGCAGTGGGAGGTTCGTGTGGTGATGTCAGAGGAGTGGATCAACAGCGCAACTGCCGCCGCCAGGGAGGCTGCCAAAGGCACCCCTACCGAGGCTCAGTTCAACGATCCTTCGTTCAAGAATCTCTTCCGCAACGCCCCTGCCGTGATCTTCATAGGCCATAAGCCCGGAGCATACACCCCCGTGGATTGTGGTTTGATGGCAGGAAATATTATGCTCGCTGCCAAGTCGTTAGGCTTGGGCACTGTGTGCATGGCAAGCCCCGTGAGAACATTCCTTTTGACGGAGGCTGGTGCATCACACCTCACATCGCTGGGCTTCAGCGAGGGTTATGAGCCGCTGATTTGTATCGGTATCGGCTACCCCGATGAGGAGCCCGCAGCCAAGCCCCGCAATATGGAGGTGATAAAGTATGTCGAATAATTTTTAGCATAATTATTGGCTGAGAATTTTGTTTTATCGTCAATTTACGATATATTTGTAGTCGTATTCGCAGTGCGGATGCACTAAAAAAGAGTAAGCATGATGAACCATTTTTATTTTAAGCGATTTTACTACTACCGTGCGAACGGTCAGGATATCGTATGCTAAAATGGAGTTGATTCATTATTAAGTTTATATAATCCTGACCGCGAACAAGCGTTCAGGATTTTTTTATTATTTTTGATGCAAAAGATTGCAATACAGGGATACGAAGGGAGTTTTCACCATATCGCCGCCAACATGCATTTCGGTAGCGATATCGACATTCTGCCGTGCGATACGTTCCGCGCCGTGGCCAATGCCGTGAAACAGGGCCATGCCTATATGGGGCTGATGGCTATTGAGAACTCTATCGCAGGATCGATCATCCCCAACTACAGCATTCTGCAGGACGAGAACCTGCAGGTGGCAGGCGAGGTGTATCTGCCCATCAAGCAGAACCTGATGGTCTTGCCCGATGTGGAGCTGGAGGATATACGCGAGGTGGAATCGCACTCGATGGCGCTGCTGCAGTGCGTGGACTATCTGGATGAGCATCCGTGGAAACTCATCGAGAGCGAGGATACGGCCCTAAGCGCCAAGCATATTGCCGAAAAGGGTTTGCGCCACACGGCAGCCATAGCGAGCGAACTTGCTGCCGAGATGTTCGGGCTAAAGATTATTGCACCCGAGATCAACACCATCAAGAGCAACTACACCCGATTTATGGTGCTCAAGCGCTACGACCACAATATTGACAACAACGCCAACAAGGC
>JAFOXS010000128.1 GCA_017391665.1 Alistipes sp.
AGTACAGTTGGCGGTCGGCATTTGTTGCCGAAGTGGATGGCGCTACGGTGGGTGCCATAGTGGGCTACGATGGCGCTCAATTGGAGGAGCTGAGAGCAAATACTTTTGCCATAATTGAGCGTTGTGTGGGCTTTCGTCCCTCGGTTGCCAACGAGACCGAGGCGGGGGAGTATTATCTTGATTCGGTGGGAGTGAAGCCCGAATTTCGAGGTATGGGCATCGGCCGCAGGCTGATTTCTGCGCTATGCGAGGAGGCTTTTCGGCAGGGCCACGAGCGAGTGGGGCTGATTGTTGAGCCTAATAACACGAAGGCTCAGGCGCTATACTCTTCGGTCGGCTTCCGTTGCGTGGGTGAACGCGAATTTTTCTCTCATATGATGTGGCATATGCAGGCCGAGCAGAATTTTAGCAGTGATAAATTTGCATAATCACATACAGATGAGTAAATTTGCTTATCCTATGGATAAAAACGTCAGCAAAAGATCAATTTTTAAGTCAATTTATATGAAAAACACCACTATTTTTAAGTCGCTGGCAGTTGCTTTTGTAGCGCTGCTGGCCGTAGGTTGTGGCTCAAAGCCCGCAACTGAAGTTGGAACAAAGAGCGATGCTCTGGCTGATTCGGCATGGGAGGCATCGCAGTGGATTTCAGCAGTCGATGCACCCGTACTGACAAGTCGTCCCGAGGGTGACCGTGCTGCCGATGGCGCAAGCTGGTTTGTATCAACGGTAAAGAACGAGCAGAAGGTAACATCTGCAAAGTGGATGACCACAAGTTTGGGTGTCTACGAGATCTACCTCAACGGTCAGAAAGTAGGCAATGAGTTCCTCAAGCCCGGTTTTACCGATGTTCGCAAGACACGTCGTTCGTTCACTTACGACCTTACTGAGGCCTTCAACACAGGCTCTGGCGCAGAGAATGTACTCTCGGCTCAGGTTACTCCCGGCTGGTGGGCTGACAAGATCGTAACGACCAACACTCGTGGCGGTATGTACGGCAAGAAGCCCGCATTCCGTGCTGTATTGGAGCTTACTTATGCTGATGGCTCGAAGAAACTCTATGGCACCGACCTTGAGAACTGGAAGGCTGGCGTGGCTGGCCCCGTTAAGCACTCGGCTATCTTCGATGGCGAGGAGTATGACGCTCGCGAGAAGATGGGTTATGAGGTTGCGGATCAGCTCTCAAAGCCCGAGATCAACAACGAGTTCAATGGCGAGATCCTGCCCACCAACGGTGCAGAGATCTACCTTCGTAAGGATTTGACCCTCTCACCCGTTGAGGCTTACACCTGGAAAGATGTTGAGGGCGCAAAGGATGGCGAGGCTGGAAAGGTGGTCATCGCTCAGCGTTTTGCCGCAGGCGAGCCTATGACCGTTAAGGCTGGCGAGACTCTGGTAGTGGATTTCGGCCAGAATAGCGCAGCTGTTCCTTCATTCGTATTCAAGGCCGCCGAGGGTACCGTTTTGACCTGCTTGCCCGGCGAGCTTTTGAACGATGGTAATGGCGCACGCTCACGTGGTATGGATGGCCCTGAGGGTAGTCTCCACCGCGAGAACCTGCGTATGGCCGAGAGTGGTATGATTCTGACCTATACGTTTGGTGCAGGCGAGAAGTATGTATCATATCACCCCACCACAACATTCTACGGCTACCGTTTTGTATCTATCACCGCAACGAATGATGTAACCATCAAGACTATCGAGTCTATCCCCGTAACCTCTATTGCCGAGAATCTGGAGACCGGTAAGATTACAACTGGTGACGAGAGCATCAATAAGCTCATCTCTAACACCTATTGGGGACAGCTTTCAAACTACCTCTCAGTACCTACTGACTGCCCACAGCGTAACGAGCGTCTGGGCTGGACTGCCGATACTCAGGTATTTGCCGAGACTGGTACATTCTTTGCCAATACACTTCAGTTCTTCCACAAGTGGATGCGTGATATGCGTGACAGCCAGAATGAGTTGGGCGGCTTCCCCGGCGTTGCTCCCTATGCTCAGTATGGTAACGAGAAGATGCGTCTGGGTTGGGCCGATGCAGGTATTATCGTGCCCTGGACTGTATGGAAGCAGTTTGGCGACAAGCAGATCATCGAGGAGAACTGGGAGTCGATGAATCTCTTCATGAACCACATCTACGAGACTAAGTATAACCACGAATCACTCGTTGAGGAGAACGGTAACTACCAGTGGGCCGACTGGTTGAGCTACGAGCCTCTGGAGACATGCGGTGGCCTGCACCGTGCTAATGGTAAGATTATGCCCGAGGCTATCTCTTACTGGAACTACCTCAGCTCATCATATTGGGTTATCGACGCCACTTATATGGCCGATATGGCCGAGGCTACGGGCCGCGACCGCGCTCCGTACGACAAGATTGCAGCCGAGGGTAAGGCATATATCATGAAGAACTTCCTCAACGCTGACGGTACCTTCAAGACCGCTATTCTGAACACCATGCAGACTCCTGCTCTGTTCGCCCTGAAGAACAAGCTCGTTGATGGCAAGGCTAAGGAGGATATGATTGCACGCCTGCGTCAGAACTTTGCCGACCACGGCAACTGCTTGCAGACTGGTTTCCTTGGTACATCTATCCTGATGGCAACCCTTACCGAGAACGGCATGGAGGATATTGCTTATGAGCTTCTGTTCCAGCGTAAGAACCCCAGCTGGCTCTACTCTGTGGACAATGGTGCTACCACTATCTGGGAGCGTTGGAACTCATATATGGTTGACAAGGGTATGGGTCCCCGCGGCATGAACAGTTTCAATCACTACGCATACGGTTGCGTGTGCGAGTGGATCTGGGAGACTGCCGCAGGTATCGCTGCTGACCCCGCACAGCCTGGTTTCAAACATATCATCATGCGTCCCATCCCCGACAAGCGTCTGGGTCACATCACAGCAGAGTATAACTCGGCTGCAGGTCTGATCAAGAGTGCATGGCGCTACGAGGGCGACAAGTGGATCTGGGAGTTCACCATCCCCGAGGGCTCAACTGCTACCGTTACCCTGCCCGGCCAGACCGAGTCTAAGGACTACACCGCCGGCTCTTACACCGTGGAGATGTAATCTTATGACATATCATCAGAAGGCCTATCTAACAAGTTAGATAGGCTTTTTTTTGTTTTGAGTGCTACTTTTTCGGCCATCGGCAGCTAATTGTAAGATTTTTTTCATAAATTTGTATGAATTATATACTTACCACAGAGAATGATTCTACAATTTTTATTGAACGGTTGTATTACCGGCATACTATACTCACTACTTGCAATTGGTTTTGCGCTGGTTTATAATACCACGCGAGTATTTCATATCGCTGCTGCAGCATTGTATGTAATTGCTGCATATGTCTTCTATTTCTTTGCCGTTGAAGTTGAACTTCCGATGTTTTTCGCTGCCGTATTGGCTTTGTTAGCGACAATGGGAATAAGCCTTTTGACAGATCTGCTCATATACACTCCGCTCAAACGTCGCAAGGCGTCGCTTAACGTGGCGATGATTGCATCAATAGGCCTAATGACTGTTTTGATTAATCTCATTGCAATGTTCTTTGGTAATGAGACAAAAGTAATTGACAACACCATTCAGCCAACATTTTCATTAGGCGAATTAATACTCACCACGCCACAAATGTATCAGGCAGTAATTGGCGCAATCACTATTATCGCATTTTTACTATACCTCAGCACGAGTCATTACGGCCTTCAGCTACGAGCCATTAGCACAGATGAGGAGTTATACGAAACACTGGGTTATGGTAGTGGCAAGACTCGCGTGGGGGTATTCCTCCTGAGTGGTATCTTCATTGCCATAGCCAGTTGTCTTACGGTGTATGATGTGGGACTTGACCCTCATATGGGAATGAACGTTTTGATCAATGCTATGGTGGCAATGATTATTGGCGGCATAGGTCGTTTCGGAACTTGCGTAATGGGAGGAATGATTTTGGGTATATTGCAATCCCTTGTGGTCTACCAATATGCATCAAATTGGCAAAATGCCATTACGTTCCTAATTTTACTTGGATTCCTTTTCTTGCGTCCGCAAGGCATCGCAGGATATAAACAACGTACGGTGTAATGGAGTATATATTTCACATAATAATTATGATCAACATCTACGTAATGTTGGTCCTCAGCGCAAACCTTCCCGTAGGAATGGCTAATCTGCTCACGATGTGCCAAGCAGCATTCTATGGAATTGGCGCATACATCGGCACATATGTACTTATGCAGTTTAATCTGCCGTTTTTGTTAGTGGCTGCCATAGTAATGGCTGTAGTTGGAATGTTTAGCCTCTTGGTGTCATTTGCATCGGTAAAATTAAAGGGTGATTATTTCATCTTAGCCACATTGGGATTCCAGATGATCGTATATACAATACTCTATAATTGGACTGATGTAACACGAGGCCCCTATGGTATTCCTGGCATC
>JAFOXS010000200.1 GCA_017391665.1 Alistipes sp.
AGTTGGGCAGGAACAGGTCGGTGCCCTCCATATTTATCTGGCTCATCACCTTGTGCGAGGTGTAGAAATTACGCACGAACGACTGCCTTACGAAGGTCATGTCGCCGAGGTTCACATCTGCTGCGGGGCGTTGTGCCATAGTGCACACACCCCATAGCAGGGCAATAGCGGTTAAAAGGTTTCTTTTCATTTATATATTATTCTTTATATTTCTCTTCGGCTTGGCGTAGCAATGTGGCAGCCTTCTCGCGGAATGTAACCTCGCTCTCGGCGATTGTGGCGCCCAAGTCCTCACCCTGCAAAAGCCAAGTGCCGTTGTGATTATATAGGAATCGGATGGCATAACTGCCAAACAGATCCATATATTGGTCATGCACGATGGCGGCCAAGTTGCCGTAGGTCAGTAGTGTTTCAATGCGTGTGGTGGCATCAGCACCTGCTTGCTTGACAAATACTTCCACTGCGCCATTAGCCTCTGCCAAATCCTTGACACTCTTGCCGATAGGCTCTGCGGTGTAGGCATTGGCATCAATCGCTCCATCTTCAAGCAGCAGACGGGTTTCGATAGGTGTGGCCGAAGCCTTGCCCTGCACCACATCGACATAGTATGCCTGATGTTCGGGACTTAGTGTCACGGCCTCAACAACCTCTCCGTCGCGGAACAAGATACCCGCTTTGTCGTCCATGGCGTAGCCGCCCTCGATCTCGCCCTGCTCCAGCATCTGGTGGTAGAGCGATCGTTTGGCCTCGTCGCCATAGTGGGGGCAGTTACTGTGGGGCAGTATGCCCAAGCCCTCGACAATACTGAGGCCCGCAGGACGAGAGTCACTTATGCCCGCATCGAACCACGCAATAGAGCCTGCACTGCCGCCGGCGATGATTGCTCCACGCTGCATTGCCTCTATGAGCATGCGGTCAATGCCCTGCGCCTGCCATATACCCAACATATTGAGAGTATTACCTCCTCCAACTACAATAGCATCAGCCTCGGCTATCTGCTCCTCAAAGGTTTGCTCGGCTGACGAATCAATCCATACACGCATAATGTGTGGCTCGATGCCCACAATTCTGCACAGCGACCCCCAAACTTGGATGTTGTCCTGGTGATCGCCACTCGCTGTGGGCAGGTAGAGAATATGCGGATTCTCCTTACCCGTGAGGTCGGCTACGTAGCGCGTGAATTTTAGGTTAATGTCACTACCCCAAAGGAACAGCGTGCCCGATGGTTGCGACGGCGCGCATCCGACAAAGAGCATAAGCGCAAGGATGATTCTTACTAAAGGCTTCATAACTCGCTGATTTTTAGCGTTAAAGTCCATTGGGGGGGGTGATTTTTCTCATGATGTTTGAGTTTTAAAATGTTAATAAATAATGTTATAGACTCTTGACGATCTCCTTGAGGTGTCGCCAGAATTTATCTACTGTTGCAATCTCCAGTCGCTCGTCGGGCGAGTGTACGCCACGCAGTGTGGGGCCAAACGATACCATCTGAAGGTGGGGATACTTCTCGAGGAACAGACCGCACTCCAAACCGGCGTGCACAGCCTTCACCTTGGGCTCTTTGCCAAACAGACGCTCATAGCACTCGACGGTGCACTTGAGCAGATGCGAGTTAGGATCGGGAGCCCAACCCGGGTAGCCGTCCGAGTGCTCGACTTCGGCTCCCGAGAGCAGGAATACCGACTCTACGGCCTGCTTGGCGTAAGTCTTGGCACTCTCAACGGATGAGCGCTGTGAGGTGGTTACGATGACGGTATCCTTGTCGGTGAACTTAACCGATGCGAGGTTTGTTGAAGTCTCAACCAAACCTTCGATGGCCGCCGACATGGCAATAACGCCATTGGGCACACCAACCAGCGCACCGAGCAGATTGCACTGCGACGCCATATCAAGAACACTCTCGACCATAGGCATCTCGTTCAGAGCAAGGCGCATAGTAGGCTCCGTAAAGCTGAACTCATCCTTTACATCAGCCATGAACTGCATAGCTTTTGTCTGGAATTTCTCCTTCAATCGCGAGGGAACGCCTACGATTGCATATGCCTCGCGTGGAATGGCATTGCGCAGATTGCCTCCGTCGAAGTAACTCATGCGACCCTCAAACTCATCCTGAGCGATGAGCAGCAGTCGGGCTGCTATCTTATTTGAGTTGGCGCGACCCTTGTTGATGTCGTCGCCCGAGTGACCACCCGTAAGATCCGATACATCGAAGCGATAGAACGTGTAGTTCTTCGGTGCAGCCTCGTAGGCAACAGAGTAGGTTGCCAGGGTGTCGATACCACCTGCGCAGCCGATGAAGATTTCGCCCTCATCCTCCGAGTCAAGATTCAGCAGATATTTACCCGTGAGCATACCCTCACCGAGGTTGAAGGCTCCCGTAAGACCAGTCTCCTCATCAACGGTAAAGAGCGCCTCCAGGGGGCCATGCTCAGCCTCCTCGTCCAGAAGCAGAGCCATAGCAGCTGCCATACCAATGCCGCAGTCGGCACCAAGGGTAGTACCCTCGGCACGCACCCAGTCGCCATCCACAACGGTACGGATGGGATCACGTTCGAAGTCGAAAACCACGTCGTTATTCTTCTCGCATACCATATCCATGTGCGACTGAAGGATTACCGTCGGATGATCCTCGTAGCCTGCAGTGGCTGGTTTGCGGATAACTACATTGCCTATTGCGTCGCGCTGCCAGTCCAGTGAGTTGCTCTGCGCGAAAGAGATCAGAAATTCGATTATGCGCTCCTCCTTTTTTGAGGGGCGGGGAATGCGGGTGATAGCGTCAAACTGCTCCCACACCGCCTGCGGTTGTAAATCTCGTAATTGCATAAAAATAGAAAATCAAATTTTAACAAAAGTACAAAAAACGAGCAGTATTTACAATTTTGTAACCTCTTTTTCCTAAATTTGTATTGCTATGCGAACGATAATCACTGTAATATTTACCTTGCTGTGTTGCGGAAGTGTTGTTGCGCAAGAGTTGGAGGATGACTATCGTCTTTATAAAATTGATGCTGTAGAGTTTCAGGATCGTATTATAGAGACCGATACTACCATTTTCTATCGTGTGGCTCATGCTCGTCGCGATCTGTACGACGAGGTGACTGCATATCGTTTTTCGCATGTCGATTTTGCCCGTCGCGGACACTACTACACCGATCGCAAGGCCACGCTCAATGGCCTTGAGGTGCGTCATGCCAATCTCTCGGTGATGCGGCGTTTAGGTCTTTCTGAGAGGGGCTATGCAGGTCTTGCGCATGGTCGTTATCATGTGGGAGGTGCCGTCGGTATGGATGAGTTTACGACAATGGATGGCGTGCCGATAAGTGGAGTGAACGTGGGTGCGTTTCTCTCGGGTAAAGGCTATCTGGGAGGCATGCGTGCTACCATTGATGCGATGATGCGTCGTGGGTGGAGTGCAACGTTCCATGTGGCTGCACGAGGAGGCGATGATCTATATGTTAAAGGTGTTTACAACAACTCGGTCGATGCTGGTCTGCGTATTGCGAAGACGTTTGAATCGGGTGCCGCTTTTTCGCTGGTGGCTCTTGCAACGGTAGGCGATAAGGGTCTTAGGTCGGGCTCCACCGATGAGGCTTTTACCCTTGTGGGGGATAATCTATATAATCCGGCGTGGGGCTATCAGGCAGGTAAGGAGAGAACCTCGCGCCGACGTATGGACGCCGTGCCCTTTGTTGCGGCAACCTACTTAATGCCCATAGGCAATACGACACAGATGACGCTTTCGCTGGGAGGTGATTATGGCCATAGAAAATACTCTACGCTCGGCTGGTATGATGCCATGACGCCGCGTCCTGACAATTATCGTTATATGCCGAGTTATTACTCCTCTGTCGATGTTGCGGCGTCTGTTGCCAATGAGTGGCGTGCAGCGAACAGCGACTATACGCAGCTGCGCTGGGATGATATGTATGCGCAGAATGGCATGTCGTCAAGTGGCGCAGTGTATGCCATGGATGATCGTGTGGAGCGTATCGCGCAAGGTCAGTTTGTTGCGGATTTTCGCACGACGCTGGTTGACGATGTGTCGCTTCGCTATGGCTTGCGCATGGAGTATTCCTCGTCGCGTAATTATAAGCAGATGGTTGATCTGATGGGTGCTACACATCTTAATAATATAGATTACTATCTGATGGATGATGACTCCTTCTCGCATAGTCTGAGTAATAACCTTCGTGATGCTGACCTCACTGTCCGGGAGGGCGATCGTTTCTCGTATGATTATGATCTGCGCCGTCGCTCCGTATTGGCCTATGTTGCACTTGAGTACACCTCATCGCGCTGGCAGGTGGAGGCCGATGTGCAGGCGGGCAGGGCAGCTATGCTGCGTTATGGATATTTCGAGAAGCAGTTATATCCCGGCTCGGCATCCTATGGCCGCTCCAATGTGATGCAATTTAACCCCTATACTGTGCGTGCTGCGGTAGGCTATTACGTTTCGCCACGTCATCATCTGCGCGTGGGCGCGCTATGGAGTGAGCAACTGCCCGAGGTAAGAAATATGTTCCTTAATCCGCAGTATAATAATCGTGTGGTCGATAATCCGTCGCTGGAGCGGATTATGGCTACGGAGTTTGAGTATAAATACTCTTCCGAAAAGGCTGACGTGATTCTTACGGCGTACTATAACTCGGTGCGTAATCAAAGGCAGACGATGCGTATGTATGATGATCTGTCGCGTAGCTATAGTGATGTGGATATATCTCGACTGGGGATGGTGAGCTATGGTGTCGAACTGGCCTCAGAGGTTAGATTTTCATCCTCTCTGCGAGCCTCATTCTCTGCTGCGGCAGGACGTTATGTCTATGCAGAGAATCCGCTGGTGACCATCTATGCCGATACTGATAATAGCGTGATAAGCAATCATTCAACAAGTTATATGGGCGGGTGCTACATCGGTGGAGCGCCGCAGGTCAGTGCATCGGCTGAGATAACATATCTTACCTACCGCGGATGGGCGGCATCTGTGGGTGTGCAACTTGCTGCACTACGTTATGTAGATCCTTCGGTGTTGCGTCGTACGGAGCGTGTGGCTATTCAGGGCTCGTCGTCCGAGGAGATTTTCCAGCGCTTTATCTCGCAGCGACGTCTGCCCGATGCGGTGACTATGGATACATCGCTTTCGCGCTGGTTCAATATCGGCCGTTCGCGTCTGTCGCTTACCCTGTCGGTGAGAAATCTGCTGGATAGTCGCGATATAGTATATGGCGGTTATGAGTCCTCGCGCATACGCAATTATCGCAGTGGCGCGCAGCGTATCTATCTGCCGCAGGACGATGTTCTGACCTATGCATATCCGAGAACTTACTACGCCGTAGTATCGTGGAAGTTTTAGAATTTGGCTGTTTGCGAGGAAAAGGTTATCTTTGCGCAGTAATTAATATAAATCAGAGATCTTATGGCAGGTTCAAACTTTGTGGACTATGTAAAAATATTTGCCCGTTCGGGTCATGGAGGAGCAGGCTCATGCCACTTCCGTCGTGAGAAGTTCGTCGCTTTTGGCGGACCTGATGGCGGTGATGGTGGTAAGGGTGGCAGTATTATATTGCAGGGTGATCGTCAATATTGGACTCTGATTCACCTCAAGTATCAGCGTCACCAGTTTGCCGAAGATGGCGAGGGCGGTCATGGTGCCCGTTCATCGGGTAAGGATGCGGCAGATATCGTTATCCCCGTACCCCTTGGAACCGTTGCCCGTCGCGTCGTTGAGCATGAGGATGGCACAACATCGATAGAGTATGTAGGCGAGGTTACCGAGCATGGCGACCGTCTGACTCTTCTGAAGGGTGGCCGTGGTGGTTTGGGTAACTGGCACTTCAAGAGTGCAACCAATCAGGCTCCACGCTATGCGCAGCCCGGTGAGGAGGGTGATGAGGGTGCTTTCATTCTGGAGTTGAAGGTGCTCGCCGATGTAGGTCTGGTAGGCTTCCCCAATGCCGGTAAGAGTACATTGCTCTCGGTAGTGTCGGCGGCAAAGCCCAAGATTGCAAACTATGCCTTTACTACGCTTGAGCCTAACCTTGGTATCGTAGAGGTGCGCGACCATAAATCATTCGTTATGGCCGATATACCTGGTATTATCGAGGGAGCGCATGAGGGCAAGGGTCTGGGAACGAGATTCCTGCGACATATTGAGCGTAACTCGGTGCTGCTGTTTATGGTTCCTGCCGATAGTGATGATATAGCGAAGGATTACGAAATCCTGCTTGGCGAGCTGACGCAGTATAACCCTGAATTGCTGGATAAGCAACGTCTGCTGGCCATTACCAAGTGCGATATGCTGGATGATGAGCTGATAGAGCAGATGCGACCAACGCTGCCCGAGGGTATTCCATCGGTATTTATATCATCGGTTGCAAATATGAACATCACACGCCTGAAGGATATGCTTTGGGATGCATTGCAGAAGTAAGTTATAGCAAAAAAAAGGTTGTCTCACATGCGAGGCAACCTTTTTTTTTAGAATACTATTCCGTGATTTACTATGCGTAGCGAGTATTCGCCATTAAAATACTCCACTATGCCAAACAGAGAGCCACGACCCGAGGGGATCTCCTCGCTTCGGTAGTCACACTGGGCGATGGTGCGAACTGCAATAGCATTGTTATGTTCGTCGTATGCCGTGCGTTTGGTCGTAATGTACTTGCCTGTTGTTGGATCGCAGTCACACCATGTCAGGTGAGCATCGTGCGTGAAGGAGAGATTCTCAATCTTAACGTAGTTGCCTATCATCGCGGGAGAGAGGTCTGGTGGTGCAATGTGTACAGGCTCTATTGCTACGGGATTCTCTTTGTCAATGAGCATATAACGATTGACATCTGTCGCCGCTATGCGATCAACAGCGTATTCGCGTTCGGGCATGGCGCCAAGCGTTAATTGCCCGCCATGATTGCCTAATGCTAATCCAGCGCAGTGCACCACAACACGTGCCGAGATGGGAAATTCTACGGCAGTACGTCGCATATCAATGCTAATCTCTATGCCTCCACTCGAGTCGCTTATTACGATCGACTTGTAATACTCGCCAAAGAGGTCGTTGGCCACGACATATCCTTCGATTGAGATGTCGTCGGTAATGAGTGTAGACTCCGCTCTGGCCAACGATTTCAGATAAGCTATCGATACGGTGCCATGCGGACGCGACGTATAGTTGCCCAATGTGGCATCGGTGCAGGCCGAGATGAGCAGAAGGCATATGTTAGTTGCCAGCAAAACAATCCTTCTCATCTCGCATCTTTATTATATACATATCCACTCCATCCACCTTGCCATATTGCAGTATGCCCGCTATGCTTACCTCCTGTGTGGGAATTTGTTGTGAGGCGTATGAGGCAAAGGTTGATGTATATACGGCTATGGTGTTGCCCTGGTTGTCAGCAAATATATTGTAGCCGCTCCATTCACCATTCTCGTTCGATGGCGAAAGTCGGGTTGCGCGCAGCGACCCCATATTTATCAACCGACCGCATAGTGAAGGTTGCAAATCCTTGAAAGATATGGGTTTGGGTGCTACCATCTGATGCAGGTCGTAGCATTTGATATGCTTGTCAAGAAGTACACGTGAGGCGAAGTAATCGGTAGGGTAGTTGCTGTATGCTGCCGCCTCGGTGCCTATCTGCAATATGCCATAATGTGTGCCAACGGCACAACCGGCGAGCGATATTGTCAGGTAACTTCCCTCGGGGTAGATGTTGTGCAAGTCGTATGTGCCAGCCATAATCTCCACGCCGGCCGTAGCATCCTCGATGCAGAGTGTACGATAGAAATTTGATGCCGTATCGTCGGTGGTGACATATCCTCCAATAATGATGGGCTCCGTGATGGAAACACGCCTCTCACCTACCTGCATGCGCAGATCCTCGATGGTCATGTTCGGTGCCTGCGGGATGAGATTGCCGTTCTCTGGCTCGTCGAAATGCTTGCATGAGAGGAGCATCGTGCAGCAGATGATGAGCAGTGACCGTATGGGAGAATATTTGAACATATTGGGGTTAATTATATCCGATGCGGTTATCGGAACTTTATATTGTGTAAAGATAGTGCATTTCTGCGAAAAATTAACTATTTTTGCGCGTTGTAAGTGCACACGGTATGTGCAGATAATATTAGAATACGATGTTAAATGTTTTTTTGCAGAGCGATGCTGCGGTAGTAGAGAATCTCATTGTGCCCGATAGCGTGCAGAAGGCTCGTTTTGCCGAGGCTATAACACGCCTGGCCGATGAGGAGTTTGTGCGTGGCATAGGTGGCGAGATGCTTAACTGGCTGGTGTGGACTGGAATCAAGTTTCTGATCTCGCTTGTCATATACTACATTGGTCGCTGGTTACTGGGTAAACTCATTCGTTTGATTGATGCCGTTATGACCCGCCGCGAGGTGGAGGTGTCGCTCCATTCGTTTATCCTGACGGCCATCAAGACATTGGGATATGTTCTGCTTGTATTGATCATTGTGTCGGTGCTTGGCTTCAACTCATCATCCTTCATCGCCGTGCTGGCCTCTATGGGTCTGGCCATCGGTATGGCTCTCAGTGGCACGTTGCAGAACTTCGCCGGTGGTGTGATGATTCTTGTGCTTCGTCCCTATCGTGTGGGTGATTATATCGAGGCGCAGGGTGTGAGTGGCACCGTATCAAGCATAAGTCTTTTTAATACGGTGATTCATACCACTGACAAGAAGACCATCTATATTCCCAATAACGCTATCTCGACATCTATCATCAACAACTACTCGACATCGACAACACGTCGTTGCAGCTGGAAGATATCAGTATCGTATGGCGATAATTATGATACGATTCGCGAGGCTATGTATGCCATTATTCACCGCGATGGCCGTGCGCTGGAGACGCCGGCACCATATGTCCGCATTGATGTGCTGGCAGATAGTGCAGTTATCATCGAGGCTCGCGCATGGGTACTCAACTCAGAGTATTGGGATTTCTATGATGCCATAACCGAGGCATTCTACAAGGAGTTGCCCCAGCATGGTGCCAACTTCCCCTTCCCGCAGTTGGATGTACATCTTACACAGGATAAAAAGTAATGATAATTATAAATATTTTACACTATGGAATTTAAGGATATTTTGGCTATTTCGGGTATGCCCGGCCTTTACAAGTATGTAGCACAGTCTACTCGTGGTATCATCGTAGAGTCATTGGAGGATGGCCGTCGTACCAACGCATCGGCAACATCACGCGTGAGCGCACTTTCTGATATCTCTATGTTTACCGAGGGTGAGGATATCGCACTTGCTGAGGTATTCACTCGCATGTATGCTCACACTGAGGGCAAGCAGGGCCTCTCACACAAGGAGTCTGCCGATAAGATGAAGGCATATTTTGCAGAGGTGTTGCCCGAGTACGATCGCGAGCGTGTACACGTATCTGATATTAAGAAGGCTCTTGCCTGGTTCAACATCCTGGTTGCTGCAGGTATGACCGAGTTCACTCTGCCCAGCGACGAGGAGACCGCTGAGGAGGAGTAATCTTTCAGTATAGGATATCAAAGGCTGCCTTGAGGGTGGCCTTTATTTGTTTAGATTTAAGCGTAAGACAAAAAAAATATAGCGACGTTGTAATTTTCGAGTCCCTTTTTGCGACTAATAGGGCAAACAATTAACACCAATGAAAACGCAAGAAAAAGAACAGCAATTTACCGAGGTGGTACACGCTCATCGTGGTATCATCTACAAGGTCTGCTATATGTATGCGCCGCAGGGGATGGTCGAGGATTACTATCAGGAGGTGTTGTGCAATCTGTGGCAGAACTTCGATCAGTTCGATGGGCGCAGCAAACGCTCAACGTGGATCTATCGTGTGGCGCTCTACACCTGTATTTCGTTCGTAAGACGCAAACGGCTGGTATCTGTATCGCTCACGTTTGACCTCTCGTCCGATGAGGATGCAGCGCTGAGGGAGCGGGTGGAGGAGTTACATTCGGTCATCAACCGTCTGGCGTATCTGGATAGGGCTCTTGTGATGTTGTGGCTCGATGGTTACTCGTACGATGAGATGGCCGAGGTGACGGGTCTTACGAAAGCAAATGTTTCGGTGAAACTTATGCGCGCAAAGAATAAAATTAAAGAGATGTTTAACGCTTAAAACTATTACAATTATGAATCTTGATGAGTTGAAACAGTCGTGGGATAAGCTATCTGAGCGTCTGGAGCGAGAGGAGGTTATTCGCCGAGAGGAGCTGCGTCTTGTGATGGAGAATCGGGTTACCACCTACAACAATCGAATAAAGATGAATCAATACCTGGGCTGGCTGGTGCTGGTCGGCACTGTGGGACTGCTCTTTGTGCAGGGTATTCAGTCGGATCCCTTTGGGTGGATTGTTATTGGAATTGTGCTACTGATGGATCTATTCCTCTTTGCTCCGATGTATCGCATATTGCAGCGTCTGGCTCGCTTTGAGGATACGATCATTGAGCAGGAGCAGATGATTATCCGCTTTGAGCAGATGTTTGTTCGCCGAAGTATTGTCGTGGGGTGTTTCTTCGCCTGCCTGTTTGCCTATGTGATTATTGAGGCTTTGGCACGCCACGCAGTGTTGACGCCCTCGTGGTGGTTGTGGATGATACTAACGATCATTGCCTCAGCCATTGCCGGCGGCTGGCGATATATGATTGAGCGCGAACGTATCGTAGAGATCAGACAACGAATCTCGGCTCTGAAACAATTTGAAGAGTAAAGCAAAAGGGAGTCCCAATTGGGAACTCCCTTTTTAACTATTGGTATAGTGTGCTATCGGGGCAAAACCTCTACCTTGAGTGTTGAATATGCCTTCTCGGCCTTTGCCAGTGCGTCCTCTACGCTCTCGCCACGAGCCAAGATCACACCCATGCGGCGGTGACCCTTAACCTCGGGCTTGCCGAAGATGCGTACCTGTACATTAGGCTCGGCGAGTACCTCCTCAAGATTTGAGAATACCACCTTGTCGCTATCGCCCTCCACAACAACAGCCTTCGATGCACTCGGGCCGTAGAAGTTAATCGAGGGGATGGGAAGACCCAGTACTGCGCGTGCATGCAGAGCAAACTCAGAGAGATCCTGCGAAATCATCGTCACCATACCTGTGTCGTGCGGACGGGGCGAAACCTCGCTGAATAGCACCTCATCGCCACATACGAACAACTCAACACCGAAGATACCATAGCCTCCCAGTGCGTCGGTTACCTTCTTTGCGATATCCTGTGCCTGAGCAATAGCACTCTCGCTCATAGGCTGGGGCTGCCATGACTCACGGTAGTCGCCATCTACCTGATGGTGACCAATGGGGTTGAGGAATGATGTGCCACCCGAGTGACGTACGGTAAGCAGGGTAATCTCATAGTCGAACTTAACGAAGCCCTCGACGATAACCTCACCGCCACCTGCGCGACCGCCCTCCTGAGCAATCTTCCATGATGCATCGGCACCTTCGGGAGTCTTGCATACACTCTGACCGTGACCCGATGATGACATGATGGGCTTCACCACGCAGGGTGTGCCGATCTCTGCAATGGCTGCATCGAACTCCTCGCGTGTAGCTGCAAAACGGTAGGGAGAAGTCTTGATGCCAAGAGTCTCGGCAGCCAACTGACGGATACCCTTGCGGTTCATCGTAAGAAGCGTTGCATTAGCCGTGGGGATAACGTTATAGCCCTCCTTCTCCAGCTCTACGAGTGTGGGGGTAGCGATAGCCTCCACCTCGGGAATGATGTAATCGGGTTTCTCCTTCTCGATAATCTCGCGCAGACGCTCGCCATCGAGCATCGACAGCACATACGAACGATGTGCCACCTGCATGGCGGGTGCATTCTCATACTTGTCGAGTGCAATGACCTCAACGCCATAGCGCTGCAACTCGATTGCTACCTCCTTGCCTAACTCTCCTGATCCGCACAAAATGGCCTTCTTGCCAACGGGGGTCATGGGGGTTCCTATTTTTACCATAAGTTTTATTAGTTGTTTCTTTGTTATTTTACTCTTGCCTCGCAGTATGCACAGCGATAGCCATCTTCGGTCTGATGGAAGAGATGATCCACATCCTCGGTTGCCGATACGCACTGGCGGTTGCTGCATCGCCAGTCGTTATGTACCTGCGTTGCATCAAGACGTGGCGTCTGTCCCTCGGCGGGCTGCTCCTCTGCCCACTTCAGGAGAGTGTAAATCAGGGCCATACGCACAAACTTTCCATTCTCAACCTGGCGGAAATATGCTGCACGGGGATCGTTGTCCACATCCTTCGTAATCTCGTTTACGCGGGGCAGCGGGTGCAATACAATCATATCCTCCTTGGCGAGCTTCATGCGCTCGGGATTGAGAATGAAGCTATCCTTCAGACGCTCGAACTCCTCCTCATCCAGGAAGCGCTCCTTCTGTACGCGTGTCATATAGAGAATATCCAACTCGGGCAGTACCTCCTCCATGGTTGTCACCTCGCGTGTGGGAACATTGTTCTTGTCGCACACCTCACGACGAATGTATGAGGGCAGGCGCAACTCCTCGGGGGCGATGAGCACTACGTTGATATTCTCGTAGCGTGACATAGCCTTGATGAGTGAGTGTACCGTGCGACCGAACTTTAAATCACCGCAGAAGCCGATTGTAAGATTATCCAGACGACCCTTCTCGCGACGGATAGTAAGCAGGTCAGTCAGTGTCTGTGTGGGGTGGGCGTGGCTGCCGTCGCCAGCATTGATGATAGGCACATCGGCATAGTGCGATGCCACTAGCGGAGCACCCTCCTTGCTGTGACGCATAGCGATAATATCGGCAAAGCAACCGATAACGCGAACGGTGTCGGCTACGGTCTCGCCCTTTGTTACAGATGATGACGCAGCATCCGAGAAGCCGAGAACGTTGCCTCCCAGCTCCATCATCGCTGATGTGAAGCTTAGACGTGTACGTGTGCTGGGCTCATAGAAGAGCGTAGCGAGTTTCTTGCCCTTGCATACTGAGCTGTACTTCTCGCGATTGTCGATAATATCGAGTGCCGTAGTGATGATCTGGTCAACCTCGGCAACCGAAATATCGGTTGTATCAATTAGGTGTCGCATAAGCGTAGAGTTTATTTGTTAATCCAGCTCTCGTCTGAGGGGTTATTACGGAAGGCGATGATGCGAGCGCAATCCTCCTGCTTGATGTAGCCCTCCTCTGCTGCTGCCTCAACGAGTGCGTCGAGGTTAGAGAGCGAGTAGTTCTTGACATCAGCCTCGGCCATACGATCCAGACCCTTCTTCATGCCATAGGTGAAGATGCTCACAACGCCCAGGACGTCGGCGCCAGCCTCACGCAGAACCTTAACCACCTCGATGCAGCTGCCGCCTGTTGAGATCAAATCCTCAACGACAACAACTTTCTGACCCTTCTCCAGTTTACCCTCAATCTGGTTTGTGCGGCCGTGATCCTTCGCGCCACTGCGAACGTAACCCATCGGCAGATCCATAATTGTTGCCACGATAGCGGCGTGAGCGATACCTGCGGTGCTCGTACCCATCAATACCTCGCACTCGGGGTAGTACTTCTTAACCATCTCGGCCAAACCCTTCTCTACGTTGTCACGCACCTTGGGTGCAGTGAGTGTAAGACGGTTGTCGCAATAGATAGGGCTCTTGATTCCGCTTGCCCATGTGAACGGCTGCTCGGGACGCAAAAATACTGCGCCGATAGAGAGCAGGTCTTTAGCAATACTCTTTTCCATGATATTGTAGTTTTTAATTTATTCCAATGCCTGGCGTAGAATCTGCTCTACCTCGTCGGGAAATATGCCACCCTCGTGTACCTTCTCGCCAGCAACGTAGAAGGTAGGCACATAGTAGTAGTCGTAGCTGTTGGCCACTTCGACCTGCTCGGACTCCTCGATGAGCTCAATCTCGACTTGTGCGAGTTCGGGGTATTTCTCCTTGGCCTGCTGAATATAGCGAAACGCTTTCTTGCAGAAGGGACACTCGCGCAGATAGAACAATTTTACCTCTTTCATCTTTTACTCAGCAAACTCAGCCATGCAACGCTTGTAAGCCGCTACGGGATCCTCAGCCTTGGTGATGGGGCGACCCACAACGATAAAGTCGGTGCCAATCTCCTTTGCGCGTGCGGGCGTTGTAACGCGAACCTGATCGCCTACCTCGCCATCGGCAAAACGTACGCCGGGTGTAACGGTCACGAACTCCTGTCCGCAAGCCTCCTTAACCATGCCGGCCTCCAGCGGAGAGCATACCACACCGTCCAGGCCTGCCTCCTTGGCGTTGCGGGCGTAGTGTACGATGGTGTCGTTGATCGAAGCGTTGATCAGCAGATCCTTCTGCATACGCTCCTCGCTTGTTGAGGTGAGCTGTGTAACGGCAATAAGCAGGGGACGAGTGCCATCCTCGCGTGTAAGACCCTCCAGGGCGGCCTTCATCATCTCGATGGTGCCGGCAGCGTGCAGGTTGCACATATCCACGTCCATGCGTGAGAGTACAGCCATCGACTTCTTAACCGTGTTGGGAATGTCGTGCAGCTTAAGGTCGAGGAAAATCTTGTGGCCACGAGCCTTGATCTCCTTTACAATTTCAGGACCTGCGGCGTAATAAAGTTCCATGCCGATCTTGACGAAAGGCTTACAATCGGTGAATTTATCCAAAAATGCGAGCGTGGTCTCTTTGCTGTCGAAGTCGCACGCAATGATTACATCTCTCTGGCTCATTGAGTTGTGATTTTTTGATTAAAGTTATTTTTCAATGTGCTAATTTACAAATTTCCCACGAGAATAGCAATAGCGTGGGGGTATTTTACTTTCAACACAATTTAAACAAAAAGCGACACTCTGTTTAGAGTGTCGCCTATAAAATATAAAACTGTTTTTAGCAGTTCATCGCACCGCAGCAGTGGATAACCTGACCGCTGACGTATGACGAGAGGTCGCTGGCGAGGAACAGAGCCACGTTAGCCACATCCTCGGGTGTACCGCCACGACGCAGAGGAATCTGCTGATTCCACGCATCACGAACCTCCTGCGGAAGCTGGTTGGTCATCTCGGTGATGATGAAGCCCGGAGCGATAGCATTGGCGCGGATACCACGGGGACCCATCTCCTTGGCGATAGACTTCGCAAGACCAATCATACCTGCCTTCGAAGCAGAGTAGTTGCACTGACCTGCGTTGCCCGAAACGCCTACAACAGAAGACATGTTGATAATTGAACCACCACGCTGGCGAGCCATAACGGGAGTTACGGCGTGGATGAAATTGAATGCCGACTTCAGATTTACGTTGATTACAGCATCCCACTGAGCCTCCGACATACGCATCATAAGACCATCCTTGGTAATACCCGCGTTGTTTACCAGCACATCGATACGACCGAAGTCCTCCATAATCTGCTTTACAACCTCGTGTGACTCCTCAAATGAAGCCGCATTCGATGCATAGGCCTTAGCCTTGATGCCGTATGCCTCCAGCTCGGCGAGGGTCTGCTCGGCAGCCTCGTTGATTACCAGATCGGTGAATGCAACGGCTGCGCCTTGCTCAGCAAAACGCAATGCAATAGCCTTGCCGATACCTCTGGCAGCACCTGTTACGAGTGCTACCTTACCTTCCAAAAGTTTCATAGTATCTAAGTTTTTTTTGTTTCCTTTTGCAAATATAAGAAAATTTTAGCCATTCCACTTACGCAGGGCCACACAACTGTTGTGACCTCCGAAGCCTAAAGAGTTCGAAATGGCCACAGTGACATCTGCCTTGCGTGCTACGTTGGGTACATAGTCCAGGTCGCACTCGGGGTCGGGATCGTTCAGACCGATAGTGGGGGGAACAACGCCATTTTTGAGCGTAAGGGCAGCGGCAATCAACTCCACAGCACCCGTAGCACCCAACATATGACCCGTCATCGACTTCGTAGAGCTGATCATAGCCTTGTGTGCAGCCTCCTCGCCCATAGCGAGTTTGATGGCGCGAGTCTCCGACTTGTCGTTCAGCGGTGTGCTCGTACCGTGAGCATTGATGTAGAGCACGTCCTTCTCGGCATCAAACTGCGCCTCGTCGAGCGACTGCTTGATGGCACGTGATGCGGGGATGCCGTCAGGCGACGGAGCCGTCACATGGTGAGCATCACAGCTATTGCCATAGCCTACAACCTCGGCGTAGATCTTTGCACCACGCTTCTGGGCATTCTCCAGCGACTCGAAGATGAGTACACCTGCACCCTCACCCATAACAAAACCGTTGCGGTTTATAGAGAAGGGAATAGATGCATTCTTGGGGTCGGTCGAGCGGGTCAGCGCCTTGCTGTTGGCAAAGCCTCCGATAGCCAAGGGGTGGATCGAAGCCTCCGCTCCGCCCGTGATGATAGCATCGGCGTAGCCGTGTTTGATGGCACGGTAGGCCTCGCCTGCTGCGTGCGTACCCGTAGCACAAGCCGTCACGACGGGCAGACATACGCCCTGTGCGTTGTACTTGATGGCTACGTTACCTGCGGCGATGTTGCCAATCATCATAGGTACAAACAGGGGAGAGATGCGGCGCACGCCCTCGTTGAGAAGCTTACCTGTCTCCTCTACAAATGTATTCATGCCGCCGATACCCGAGCCGATATAGGTTCCAAGGCGCTCGGGAGCGATGTTCTCGCCACTCTTCAGACCGCTGTCCTGCATAGCCTGATAAGCTGCAGCCAATGCAAACTGGCAGTAGAGATCGTTGCGACGCACGTCGTTACGCTCCAGACCGCACTCCTCGGGGTTGAAGTCCTTCACCTGACCAGCTACGCTGATAGGCAACTCGTAATCCTCAAAGCCTTTGATCAGGTCGATGCCGCACTTGCCCTGTGAGAGGCTCTGC
>JAFOXS010000021.1 GCA_017391665.1 Alistipes sp.
CCATCTCGATGCACATGCCGATCTTGATATCAGATGCTGTGATAGTCATAATATTA
This sequence comes from Alistipes sp., assembly GCA_017391665.1. Classification (GTDB taxonomy): domain Bacteria; phylum Bacteroidota; class Bacteroidia; order Bacteroidales; family Rikenellaceae; genus Alistipes. The sequence goes on from JAFOXS010000021.1 coordinate 57, forward strand.
TAAGTTTTTGTTAAAATTTTCGCTTTTGACGGCGCAAAGATAGTAAAAATTCTGCAAACGAGCCATTATCTTGCAATATTTTACCCCTATTAGCCCTCAAACTCATAGTGTTGCTCCTTAATACCCGCCAGCACAAGGACTCGCTCGACAACTGTGAGTGCCGCCTGCTCGATGCTCTGCGGATGCGAATAGAATGATGGTGAGGCAGGAAGGATGATCGCTCCAGCCTCGGTAAGTGTTGTCATATTACGCAGATGTATGAGCGAATAGGGAGTCTCGCGCACAACGAAAATCAGACGACGGCGCTCCTTGAGCATCACATCGGCGGCACGCTCGATGAGCGTCTGCGACACACCCGATGCAACACGTCCAACAGTTCCCATCGACGAGGGCACCACTATCATGGCATCCCACGAAGCCGAGCCGCTGGCAACGGAAGCAAACATCGAATGGTTATCCATTCGCTCAATCTTCTCCGACAAGGGCAACACCTGCACTTCATGCTCTACAACTGCTGGAGCATTGTCACTCATAATGAGTGCTATACGCTCCACTTGAGCGGAACGTACCAGGTGCTCCAATACCAGACGGGCATAAATTGCTCCACTGGCGGCTGTTATGGCTACGATGACTTTCATCTTACAACTCAATGATTTTACACTTCAGACCCAGCTCCTTTACGCGCTCAAGTACACGCGGCAGAGCATAACTCATATTTCGAAACGACTTGTCGCTGTCGTGAAAACAGATGATACACCCCGGCTCGATATATTTCACCACTCCTCGGGCGCACTGCTCGGGCGAGAGTGCGAACGAGTAATCACGCGAGAGGATGTTCCACATGATAATCTTATATCGCTGCCCCACGGCACGCATCTGCGAAGGTGTGACATGGGCATAGGGAGGACGAAACAACTCCGTATGCAGCAAGCCTGCCGCCAGATCGACATCTTCGATATAGCGTTCGAGCGACATACCCCACCCTTTCTGATGCGAGTAGGTATGGTTGCCCACCTTGTGGCCCTCATCCAGAATGCGCTGATATAGATCGGGATACATCTCGGCATTCTTGCCCAGCACAAAAAACGTAGCCTTGGCATCGTAACGCTTGAGCGTAGAGAGAATCCACTCCGTAACACCGGGTGTAGGCCCGTCATCGAAGGTGAGGAAGACACCATTGCGGTCCTCAATCTCCCACACAAAGTCAGGATAAAGCCGTCTAAGGAATCGCCAGGGTTTAAATTTCATAACGTTACATACTCTTTTTACGCTTTTGCGCGTTTAATTTACAAAAGTAATATTTTTTACGCAATTAGATATATATATTTTGCTTAAACTATTTTTTTAGTTATATTTGTCAATCTTAGTAAACTTTGCAAAAATAAACGACAAAACCAATATGAAAAAAATCCTTTTACACTTTATCGCCTCGTTGGCTGTTGTAATGACCATGGTGGGCTGCAAGGCCTTCACCACACTCTCATCATCAGGAGAGACATCCACCGGCACACCCTACGAGATGATACTCGTATGCGCGCAGCCCCAGTGGCAGAGCGAGCTGGGCGACACCCTGCAGGCCATCTTCAAGCAGCCCGTGCAGGAGTTGATGCAATATGAGCCGATGTTTGACGTGATTCGCATCCTGCCCAACAACTTCGGCAGCCTTACGCAGAAGCATCGCAACATCGTGACCGTTCTGGTTGACCCCTCAATTACTGAGCCCAGCATTGGTGCACAGTATGACATTACGGCATCGCCTCAGATTCAGGTAGCCATTCAGGGCCCCGACAACGCCACGGTAGCCAAATACGTATCGGACAATCGCGAGAACCTGCTCTACGTTTTGGAGAAGGCCGAGCGCGACCGCAAGGTTGCATATGTGGAGCGATACAACTCGCAGCCCATGCACGATATGCTCAAGGAGCGTTTTGGCGCCGACATCTACATTCCTGACAACTACAAGATCCGCTCGGTGAGCGACGATATGGTGTGGATCTCGCAGGAGTTCCCTACTGCCAGCCAGGGATTCTTCATCTACAAGTACCCCTACGAGGGACAACGCTCACTCACGGCTGAGGCACTGGTCAAAGCTCGCAACCGCTTTGCGCAGCGCATCCCCGGTCCGGCAGACGGCTCGTATATGACCACCGTTGAGGCTATCGTCGATGACACAGGCGAGAACTACGTTCCCTTTATGCCCAAGTATCGCTCTTTCAGCATTGAGGATTGCCCCTGGATTGAGCTTTCGGGATTCTGGGAGGTTGAGGGCGATTTCATGGGAGGCCCATTTGTAAGCTACACCACAGTAAACAAGGCTACCAAGGAGGTAGTGACATACGACTGCTATCTCTACTCACCACGCGACGAGAAGCGTAATATGTTGCGCGAACTGCAGCACTTCATCTACCTGATGAAATTCCCGAAGGCCGAATAGCACAGTAACCTGCCCTTGTGGCAGGTTATTTTTTTAAGCAGACATCTCATTCTGCTGCGCTCGCATCATCACCATCACCACGCGTTGCGACCTGCTCTGAGTACAAAATCATACAGACAGTCCACACAATACTCTACGCGGCACATATAGTCAAACAGCAAAGCATCTTTGGTAATTTGGGCACACTTTATGCCAAAAAAAATTGGAGATTCAAAATATTGTATCTACCTTTGTTAACACAACATTAGAACCTAATATTAATTCGGGATTCTGATCTTAAGGTGCTTTTTATTGAAAGACTGTAAGTGGTTGAGCCTAACTTGGGGATTGACTATCGTATCAGCCAGGAGCATTTGAAGGGTTGGGATTCTGCCTTTTTTTACTGTTATAGACATGGCAAATGAGATTATTTATCTGACAGCGGAAGGTCTGCAGAAACTCAAGGATGAACTTAATCACATGCGTTCGGTAGAGCGTCCTGCTATCTCGGCAGCTATTGCTGAGGCTCGCGACAAGGGCGATTTGTCGGAGAATGCCGAGTATGACGCAGCGCGCGAGGCTCAGGGCCTGCTGGAGATGCGTATCGCCAAGTTGGAGCAGACGCTGACCAATGCACGCTTGATCGATGAGTCGAAGATTGACAAGAGTAAGGTACAGATACTTAGCAAGGTGACACTGCTCAACCACAACAACCACAAGCAGGTGACCTACACCATCGTATCCGAAAATGAGGCTAACTTGCGCGAGGGCAAGCTCGCCATCGGCACACCCATTGCCAAGGCTTTGCTGGGCAAGAGAAAGGGCGACATCGTTGATGTTACCGTGCCTGCCGGCGTATTGAAGTTCGAGATTCTGGATATTAACATCTAATATCCAGCCACATACCATTATAAAAGGCTGCTATCAAAGTAGCCTTTTATGTTTTATCCCACTGCCACGACTATGTGGCTACACGGATAAATATGGTGTTTTTTGGAAATTAAGAGAATATTATTAACTTTGCAATGACTATTGAATCGCAATATGCCTAAACTCTATATCATAGCCGGATGCAACGGCGCTGGTAAAACGACGGCTTCATATGCCGTATTGCCCGAGATGTTGGAGTGCCACGAATTTGTCAATGCTGACGAAATCGCCAAAGGTCTGTCGCCATTCAATCCGTCACAAGTCTCAATCGAAGCAGGTCGCCTGATGCGTAAGCGCATGGATGCGCTCATGGCCGATGGCGCGGATTTTGCATTTGAGACAACGTTGGCAACCCGCTACTACACACGATTCATAAGAATGGCACAGGAGAGAGGCTATTTCGTATCGTTGCTGTATTTCTGGCTGCCCACACCCGACCAGGCTGTTGAACGCGTAGCACGTCGCGTTGCCGAGGGAGGTCACAATGTCCCCCCCGAGGTTGTGCGTCGCCGCTACTACCGAGGCATACGTTATCTCACATCGCTCTATACCAAAGAGTGCGATTATTGGGTTATTTATGACAATAGTTCGGTCGATGGTGTAAAAAAGATCGCCTACGGCACGCGTGACGAAATACGCGAGGTAGTTGATTCGTTATCTTATCGACAAATATGCAAACTGTAGAGACTATGGGGGAATTAGAACTTGAGCAGATGCAAGAGAAGATAGATGCTGGAATCCTGCTGGCACAGCAGCGCTTGAAGGAGAAGTGCAAGAAGGAGGATGGCGAATTGGTCATTATGCGCGACGGCAAAATCACGCACATCACAGCTGACGAGCTGGAGTAACTCTGTCCACTATCGGCATAGCCGCAAGGTAACTGCTCCGAATAATTAGAAACAAAAAATCCCGAACCTGAAGTTCGGGATTTTTTATTACAAGTTGTCCAGCGTATACTGAATCATCTTCTCGCGAATGAGCGTCGAGTAAGATGGCGCCATCGAGTGATTCTGATCGGGATATATCATCATATCGTACTGTTTGCCAGCTCGGTTCAGCGCATGGCACATCTCCATAGTATTCTGGAAATGTACGTTATCATCTGCAGTACCATGCATGATAAGCAACTTGGTGCGATCGCTCAGACGATCGGCAAAGTTGATGGGCGAATTGTCGTCATAACCTGCGGCATTCTCCTGCGGCAGACCATTATATATCTCGGTATAGATCGTGTCGTAGTAGCGCCATGAGGTTACGGGTGCAACGGCAATCGACATCTTGAACAGGCCATCGCCCTTCAAAGCACAACCCAGAGCCATAAAGCCACCATACGACCAGCCATAGATACCGATGCGGTCGGCATCAACATACGACTGCGAAGCCATATAACGTGCAAATGAGATCTGATCCTCAACCTCCAGCTCGCCAAGATTACCATAGGTCTGCTTCTTGAAATGCTCACCCATGTAACCCGTACCACGACCGTCGCAACAAACGACGATATAGCCATTAGCAACCATCACATTCTCCCATCCGAGTGAGAACGAATCGGCCACCTGCTGTGAGCCAGGACCAGAGTACTGTGTCAAAAGAACGGGATACTTCTTCTGCGGATCGAAATCCAGAGGCTTGATAATATATGCGTTGAGCTCGTCGCCACGCTCGG
>JAFOXS010000249.1 GCA_017391665.1 Alistipes sp.
TAGTTCTCGGGGTTACATACAACGGTTACGTCCTTGTAGTTCTTGGCAGCCGAGCGCAACATTGAGGGACCGCCGATGTCGATATTCTCGATTGCATCCTCCATGGTTACATCGGGCTTAGCGATAGTCTGACGGAAAGGATATAGGTTTACACAAACCATGTCGATAAACTCGATCTCATTGTCCTTCAATGCCTTGAGGTGGCTCTCGTCGTCACGACGTGCCAACAGACCGCCATGTACCTTGGGGTGCAGGGTCTTAACGCGACCGTCGCAAATCTCGGGGAAACCCGTTACATCGCTGATGTTGATAACCTCTACGCCGCTGTCGGCCAAAAGTTTCATTGTGCCGCCTGTGGCAATAATCTCCCAGCCCAAGGCGCGCAGCTGCTGTGCAAACTCCACAACGCCGGTCTTGTCGCTGACGCTAACTAATGCTCTCATCTTTATTCTTTGTTTAATAATTTGCTGATTGTTTGAATATAAAGTTCGTGTTCTATTGAGTGAATCTTTGCTGTAACCTCTTCAATGCTGTTGCCGTCGTACTCCACCGCACGTTGCGCTATGATGCGTCCGCCGTCGAGCGAAGAGTCCACATAGTGAATCGTAGCACCGAATATCTTGACGCCATACTCCATTGCCTGCTCAATGGCTCGTGCGCCCTTGAACGAGGGCAGAAGCGATGGGTGGATGTTGATGATATGACCCTCGTATGCCGAGAGCAACTCCTCACCCACGATCTTCATGTAGCCCGCCAGACAGATAAGTTCCACTTCGGCTGCGCGCAGTCGGCTGACAATCTCACGCTCGTAATCGGCCTTCGATGCATAATCTTTGGCCGAGAATACGAACGAGGGAATGCCCATCTTCTGCGCAAGCTCCACAACGCGAGCCTCAGGCTTGTCGCACACCAAAAGAGATATCTCGGCAGGTATGACGCCTGCAAAAGCAGCCGTGGCTATGGCCTCGAAATTGGAGCCATAGCCGCTGGCAAAGATTGCTATTTTGTGTTTGGCGCTCACCTTATTTAATAGCTACGCCCTCACCCTCTACGATGCGACCGATAACCGATGCCTTCTCGCCTGCTGCCGAGAGGATCTCGATAGCCTTGTCGGCCTCCGCTGCGTCGAGTGCGATAACCATACCGATACCCATGTTGAAGATGTTGAACATCTCGCGGTGTGCTACGCCACCCCACTTCTCGAGGAAGCGGAATACGGGCAGGATCTCCCAAGAGCCCTCGGTAACCTCTACGCCCTGACCCTCAGAAAGGATACGGGGGATATTCTCGTCGAAACCACCACCTGTGATGTGGCTGATGCCGTGAACGTCGCACTGCTTGATCACCTCCAGCACCTGCTTTACGTAGATGCGTGTGGGGGTCAAGAGCACCTCGCCCAGAGGCTTGTCGCCCAAGTCGGCGTGGGGCTGGTGAAGATCGAAGTTGTTGTCCGCAACGATCTTGCGAACCAGTGAGAAACCATTTGAGTGAACACCGCTTGACTGGATACCTACCAATACGTCGCCCACCTTAACCTTCGTACCGTCGATAAGCTTTGCGCGCTCCACAACACCGCAGGTGAAACCAGCGATATCGTACTCGCCACCACCGTACATGCCCGGCATCTCGGCAGTCTCGCCACCGATCAATGCGCAGCCAGCCTGACGGCAACCCTCGGCAACCGAAGCCACGATAGCCTCAATCTTTGCGGGCTCGTTGTGACCTACGGCAACATAGTCGAGGAAGAACAAGGGCTCAGCACCCTGTGCCAGTACGTCATTAACGCACATTGCCACAGCGTCGATACCTATAGTGTCGTGCTTGTCCATCTCGAACGCCAACTTGAGCTTGGTACCTACACCATCGGTACCGCTCACAAGGATAGGCTCCTTGTAGCCGAGCGATGCCAGGTCGAACATACCGCCGAAAGCTCCGATGTTACCCATCACGCCCGGGCGTGAGGTAGATTTAACGTGCGACTTGATGCGGCGCACTACTTCGTATCCGGCTTCGAGGTTTACACCGGCATTTTCATAACTTTTAGCCATACTTATTATATACTTTTAATTTATTGTTTGCGGAAATAGTTTACTGCATTGGCAAAGATGCTCTGCTGCTTGTTGCCGTGGATGTTCTTGAAGAGGTTCTCCTCATATCGCTCCGTGTGACCCATCTTACCCAGAATCTGACCACTTGCACTGATGATACCCTCGATGCCATAGCTTGAGCCGTTGGGGTTGTAGGGTGCGCAAAGTGTAGCCTCACCTGCGGGATCAACATACTGGAATGCCACCTGACCATTAGCAAAGAACTGCTCGGCCATCTCGTCGCTCACGACGAACTTACCCTCACCGTGGCTCACTGCGATCGAGTGCTCCTCGCCAAGCTCAAATGATGAGAGCCAGGGCGAAGCGGTTGTAGCTACGCGTGTGGTTACGATCTGCGAGATGTGACGGTTGATGTCGTTGCGGAACAATGTGGGTGAGGTCTCCACCACCTGACCCAGACGACCATAGGGCAACAGACCCGACTTAACTAAAGCCTGGAAGCCGTTGCAGATACCCAGAATCAAGCCACCACGATCCAGCAGCGCGTGGATAGCGTCGGTGATAACCTTATTGTTAAGAACATTTACGATAAACTTACCAGAACCGTCGGGCTCGTCACCGGCAGAGAAACCACCACTAAGAGCCAGGATGTGGCACTCGTCGATGTGGCGCTTCATCTTCTCGATAGATGCGGTGATATCCTCGGGTGTAAGGTCGCAGAATACGCTTGTTGTGGTCTTTGCACCTGCACGCTCAAAGGCCTTGGCGGTGTCGTAGTCGCAGTTGGTACCTACGAATGCGGGCAGATAGACGATGGGCTGCTCGACAGCCTCGCCAGCGTAAACGAAGCTCTTAGCCTCGGGCTCGCTCTTGCGTGTTGAGCCACCCTCGATGCCACGGTCGGGATAGATCTGGCAGAACTTCTCGGCGTTGCACTTCTGCATGCAGTCGATGCAGAACTTCTCGCCATTGAAGGTTACGGCTGACTCCTCTACAGTCTGACCGATAAGCTCGGCAGCCTCAAATGAGAGCTCCTCCTTAGCCTCCACAACGATAGAACCGTATGCGTAGTCGAACAGAGCCTGCTCGTCCATATCAACTACGGCGCCTACCTTATTACCGAACGACATCTTGGCTACTGCCTCAGCTACACCACCGAAACCTACGGCATAAGCCGCTACGATCTTACCCTGCTCGATAGATGACGATACGAAGTTGAAGTTGCGCTTCAAGCAGTCGGTGTCGGGCATATAGTTAGCCAGAGGAGTGTGACGGATGATATAGAGCTTGTGACCTGCGGCCTTGAACTCGGGGCTGATAACGGTGCGGGCATCAACTGTTGTAATACCGAATGCCATAAGCATCGGGGGAACGTTGATATCCTGGAATGTACCGCTCATTGAGTCCTTACCACCGATTGAGGGCAGACCCAATGCCAGCTGCATCTTCAATGCGCCGAGCAGAGCAGCCAGAGGCTTACCCCATGATGTCTCACCATTCATACGCTCGAAGTACTCCTGATATGAGTAACGCATCTTGTCGTAGCGTGCACCCGCAGCAACAACCTTTGCTGCCGACTCAACTACGGCATACGCTGCACCGTGATAGGGGCTCCAAGATGTGAGGAAGGGGTTGTAGCCGAATGCCATGATGCTGGCAGTGTTGGTGTAACCCTTGCCCACGGGCAACTTCTGAACCGATACCTGTGTCTCGGTGTTCTGTGTCTTACCACCGAAGGGCATAAGAACGGTAGATGCACCGATCGTTGAGTCGAACATCTCGATCATACCACGCTGTGAAACAACGTTGTCGTCCTGGAGATTGTTCTCGATCTTCTCGCGCAGTGTTGCACCCTCTACCTCGCGGTGGAAAGGATTCTTTTCCTCTACGGCAGCTACACGAATCTTGGTGTAGTGCTTTGCACCGGCCGAGTCGATGAACTCGCGCTTCAGGTTTACGATCATCTCGCCGCCATAGAACATCTTCAGACGGTTGGTGTCCGTCACGTCGGCAACGTGTGTTACCTCGATGCTCTCCGAGTGGCAGTACTCGATGAATATATCCTTGTCCTTAGCCTCGATAACTACGGCCATACGCTCCTGCGACTCGCTGATGGCAAGCTCGGTAGAGTTCAGACCGCTATACTTTGTCTTAACTCGGTCGAGGTAGATGTCCAGACCAGCGGCCAACTCGCCAATAGCAACTGATACACCACCTGCACCGAAGTCGTTTGACTTCTTGATGAGTTTGGTAACCTCGGGACGACGGAACAGACGCTCCAGCTTACGCTCCTCGGGAGCATTGCCCTTCTGTACCTCTGATGAGCACTCCTCAATTGACTTTACGTTGTGCTCCTTTGATGAACCTGTAGCACCACCGATACCGTCACGACCTGTGCGACCACCCAGCATGAGGATCACATCGCCCGCAGCGGGTGACTCACGGCGTACATTCTCGGCCTTAACAGCACCTACCACGGCA
>JAFOXS010000243.1 GCA_017391665.1 Alistipes sp.
TCACAGGGTTGCCCTCCTTCGTCTTTCTCGGAACGTACTCAAGCGCACCACCTATCACATTGTCGGGCGTGAGCTTCACAAGGTCGCCCACTCGGCAACCGACGCAACATTGAAATACAAAGATGTCGCGGATCGTTGCGAGGTGTTGCGGTAGCTCACATTCATAGAGCGTGCGCCTCTCTTCGACGGTAAGGTAGTAGGGCGTTCCGTAGATGCTCTCCTTAACCTTGAATCGGTCGAAGGGATTGTTGTCGGTCAATCCATGCGCTACGCACCAGCGGATGAAGGTGCGGAGCTGTACAAGCATTCCGTTCGTGGTGTTTCCCCCTCGCTCCTCGCTCGCATCCTTGGCGTCAAGGTACAACTCGGCAAAAGTTTTGTCGGTGGCATAGCGGTATTCGTCAGCCAAGAATCGCTCGAAGTCGGTCAGCAGTCGCTCATTGAGGGTGTCGAAGGTTATCTCTCGGTCGCGGATCACTCCGTAGCGGTGTAGGCTACGCATTACGCGCCTAAAGCTGAACGCCCGATAGCGTGAGTAGCCTTTCTCGGTCATGAATCGCTCGAACGCCTCGGTCAGCTCATCGTTGGCCGTTTGTTTCTTCTTTCCCTTCGGATTTTGGTACTCGGCCACCGCCTCGGTCAGCCATTCCGAGGTTGCATCGGCTCGGTCGGGTAGGCTGGCGAAGGCTTTGTGTATATATGCCGTAAGATCGTCGAGCGTATGCTGTAAGGTCAGCACCTCGCGCTGTTCATCGTTGGCGAATCTCGGAACATTGAGCCGTTGTTTCTTCTCATTCCAAAGGTGTGCAGGGACGAACACGCACGATTTGGCGCGAGGGGTTACGCCCTTTCCGCCCGATAGGCGAAGATAGATTTGCGCATAGCCTCGTCCGTCCGTTCGGGTCGAGGTCGAAAGGTAGATGGTTGCCATATTGTAGGTGTTTGTTCAGCAAAGGTAATATTTTTGTCGACAGTTTGTCGACTTCAGCGTACTATTTGTACGCTTTGTACGCTTTTTTGCAAAAAGCGAACGCCCCAAAAATCGCCATTCTGCGCACTTTCGACCGCGAAATATGCCCCAAAACGCACTCTCGCCCACATTCGACAAAAACACCCTTAGTGCCCCTGTCCTGGGCACTTCAAACCGCGTCAGAGTTACTTCTGACGCGGTTTGCCATTTTTTTTGTCGACTTTTTGTCGAAATCACAAAAAAAAGGCGGTCGAAGCACCACCTTCGATCCGCCCAACACCTACATCGGAGCGATCGCTCCGAAGGCAAAGGTACGCAATTTTATTCGATTTCGAAATACTCGCGGATAAAATGCGGTCTATCCGCATCCTTCAGCTTCTCGATCGCCTGCGCATAGTAGAACTTCACTTGCTCATCCTTCGCCACAAAGTCATTCACGCTCTTGGCGTGGTCGGAGTAGAGCATGTTCATCGTCGCCCACAACGCCCAACAGTTGAAGAACGGCTCCTCGCTCATCATCACACCCAAGCTCTCGACAGCCGAGCGCATCGTGTCATACGACCAGTGCGCCCCCATCGTGCCGTCAGCATTGATGAACTTCGACACAATGGCCTCGGCCTCCGACTTCGATAGGTAGTTCAGCCACATTACAGGCTCGAGCTTATCGAGCCACATCTGCGCCATTGAAGGGTCTCTCTCCGCTACCTTGCGGAATGCCCACTTCTCGGCTTCCCCAAACGTGTGCATCTTCGTGGGGTCTTTCGAGGTTGCCATCACTTCGTACAGCTCCTCGTATCGCTTCATTATCTCGTTCATTGTTTCCGTATTTTTGGTTGATTAACTCCTGCAACTTTGCAAACGAAGATTCGCCAATATGCACCCCGAACACA
>JAFOXS010000027.1 GCA_017391665.1 Alistipes sp.
CCATGATACCGCACTTAACACCACAGTAGTTATGCTCGGTTGACTGACCGATGCGAGCCAGCTCGAACTTCTCGATCTTGTCCTCGTTGTAGATGTGGTTCAGAGCAAAGGCAAAGGTTGACTCCAGCGCTGCCGATGATGACATACCAGCACCCAGGGGCACATCGCCAGCAAAGGCTGTATCGAAGCCCTCTACCTTGAAGCCACGCTTCTGAATCTCGCGTGCAACGCCAAAGATATAGCATGCCCACGATGCTGCGGGTTTATCCTCCTCGTTAAGGCCGAACTCGGCATAGTCCTGCAGATCCACAGAGTAGGCACGAATCTTATCCGTTCCGTTGGGCTTGATCTCGGCTACCATGGCCTTGTCGATAGCGCCGGGGAATACGAAGCCGCCGTTGTAGTCGGTGTGCTCACCGATAAGGTTGATACGGCCGGGTGAAGTATAGAGCTCGCCCTCAGCACCAAAGTGCTCGGCAAACTTCTCGCGAATTAATTTAATATCCATATTGATAGTAGTTTTTAAGGTTTTTACTTTGTATAGAACTTATACACACAAACGTGAGTATATACCTCATCGGGATTAAGCACGATTGAGGGGAATTCAGGATGGTTGATAGCATCGGGGTGCTTCTGTGTCTCGAGCGCTACCGACTCGCGGTAGTTAATCGGGCGGCCATACTTGCCAGCATACTTGCCATCGAAGAAGTTGCCGCTATAGAACTGAATAGCCACCTGATCCGTAGCAACATCCATAGCACGACCCGACTGAGGCTCATAGAGCGTGGCCACGGTCTCCACCTGACCATTATCCTCACGCGAGAGAACCCAGTTCATATCGTAGCCACCGCCATTCTTGAGCTGCACATCATCCGCTCCGATACGCTCGCCAATAGCGTGGGGCTCACGGAAATCAAACGGAGTGCCATCCACGGCGAGCAACTCGCCAGTAGGAATCAGACCCGCATCGGTAGGGGTAATCTTATCGGCCTTGATTGTGAGGATATGATCCTCGATAGTGCCGTTACCCTCGCCCTTGAGGTTGAAGAACGAGTGGTGCGAAAGATTTACCACAGTCTTCTTGTCGGTCTTGGCGTGGTAGGTCACCTCGAACTCATTCTCGGGAGTCAGGGTGTAGGTCATCGTGATGTCGAGATTACCGGGGAAACCGTCCTCGCCATCCTTCGAGTGCAGAACCAGCGTAATGGCGTTATCGGCTACATACTCAACATCCCACACAACCATATCAATACCCTTGTTACCACCGTGCAGGGCGTGGCCGTTGCTGTTCTGCGGAACGTTATACTTAACGCCATCCATCTCGAACTCACCCTTGTTGATGCGGTTTGCCACACGGCCTACAGGAGCTCCCAAGAAGCGCTCGCCCGTATTATTTACATAGCGATCCAGCTTATCGTAACCCAGCACGATATCCTCCATATTGCCATCACGGTCGGGAGTCCACAGCGACACCACACGACCACCGAAGTTGGTCACCTGCATGGTGATTGTGCCATTTGTAAGGGTATAAAGTCCCACCTGCTTGCCATCGATGGTAGCGGTGAAATCCTCTGCCTTCATAAGGTTCAGAGCCGACTGCTCTGCCTTTTGGGCATTACCGCCGCAACCCACAAGCAGGGTTGCAGCGGCTAATGTACAAAGTATCTTTTTCATAGTATCCTATTTGTTAGGAAGTTCCATCTGGAAAATCTTGCGCACGCGCTCCATGTCGTACTTCACACCACGGTTGTAGTAATAGATACCGTTCTGCTCCTGCTCAACATCGGTAAGCTGAGTGTAGCAGTAACCCCACATCTTGTCGCTCATCTCGATCAATACGCGAACCTGAGCCTCAAGACGCTTGTAGAAGTCCTCCTTGGTCTGTGCTGCATCACCATAGCCCCAAGCATCGCCCTCAGCAGGGTTAGCCTCCATACACTTGATACCACCGAACTCGTCGAGGATGTAAGGAATCTCACCATTATACACGGGGAAGGTGTAAGGATCGTTCAGTACGCCGCGGTTGTAACCGATATTACCACGGGGACGAGCCTGAATCTGCGGTGCACGGGTGAACATCTTGCCATCGTTGAATACGATCTGACGCAACTTCTCGGGATCCTGCTCGTAGTGGTGCTCGGTCCAGATGTCGGTCATGGTCTGCACACCACCGCTGACGGTGTTGATAGGACGTGATGGGTCGAGCTGCTTGGTGATGGTGTAGATATCTGCCTGGAAGCGGGGGAACTCGGTCTCATCGGGCCAGAACTGCTCGTTGAACGGAGTCCAGGTAACGATTGAGGGGTGGTTAATGTCGCGAACAACCACGTTGCGCCACTCGGCGATATAGTTACGAGCCGACTCGATGTTGTTGGCGTCGAAGCCCCAGCTGGGAGCCTCACCCCAAGTCAGGTAACCCAACTTGTCAGCCCAATAGTGGAAACGCTCCTCAAATACCTTCTGGTGCAGACGTGCGCCATTGAAACCAGCAGCCATAGAGAGCTCGATATCCTGCTTCAATGCTGCATCCGAGGGAGCAGTCCAGATACCATCGGGATAGAAACCCTGATCCAGAACCAGACGCTGATAGAAAGGCTGGTTGTTCAAATAGATCTTATTGCCCACGGTGTGGATCTTACGCATACCGAAGTATGATGTCGCCTTGTCGATCACCTGACCGGCAGCATTCTTCAGGATAAACTCCACGTCGTAGAGGAAGGGTGAGCCGGGAGCCCACAACTTAGCCTTCTTGATGGGAAGCGTAACGATAGAACCCGATGCCACGGGAGCTGTATCGGTAGCAACGATCTTTGAGCCATCCTTAACGTTGATTGTAAGAACATCGCCTACAGCGTTACGACGCATCGTAAACTCCATAGAAACGGTGCTGCGATCGATGTCGGTAGTGTACTTCACACGCTTGATGCCTGTAGGAGCAACAGCCTCCATCCATACGGTCTGCCAGATACCTGTTGTACGGGTGTACATACACTCGAATGAGCCGTGACGCAGAGACTGCTTACCAGCCGACTGACGACCAGAACGCAGATCGCTCGATGCGCTAACAACCAGAGAGTGAGTCTTACCAGGCTCAACGAACTTGGTAATATCGACAGAGAAAGAGTCTGAACCACCGAAGTGACGGTCAACGAACTCGCCATCGATATAAACCTCTGACTCATAATAAACGGCACCGAAGTTAAGCACCACATCCTTGCCACTCCACGCAGCGGGGATCGTGATGTCACGCTGATACCAGATGCAGGGGATAAACTCCTTGTGACCTACGCCAGAAAGCTCGCTCTCGGGAGCAAAAGGCACGATAATCTTACCATCGAAGCCCTCGCTCTTCATCAGGTTGCGCTCCCAACCGGTCTTAACGAGGTCGAGTGTATAGGTCCACTCACCATTAAGGTTTACCCACTCCGCACGCTCAAACTGGGGGCGGGGATACTCGGCACGAGGCTGCTGAGCCATCGCACCAGCCCACATCATCAGGGCTGTAACTACTAAAAGAATCTTTTTCATTGTTTATCGAATTTTAAGTTTTTTATATCTCTTACTGCTCGTAACCCTCGGCCTTCATCTGGAAGATAGCACGCACACGATCCATGTCGTACTTCTTCTCGCGGTTGAAGTAGTAAACGCCGTTCTGCTCCTGCTCCACGTCGGTGATCTGAGTGTAGCAGAAACCGCAGATCTTATCGCTGTGTGAGGTGATGGCCTTCACCTGCGACTCCAGACGCTTGTAGAAATCCTCCTTCGTTACGGCGGCATTGCCATAACCCCAAGAGTTAGCCTCCGAAGGATTGGCCTCGGCACACTTAATACCACCAAACTCATCGATGATGTAGGGCACCTTGCCATCGTAATAGAGGAAGTTCATCGCACGGGGAGCATTCTTTGCCGTAGGACCCTGAGGCTGGTAGAACTTCTCGCCATCGAAGAGCTGCAGGCGAAGCTTCTCGCCATCCTGCTCATAGCTGTGTGTTGTACAGAAATCAGAGGGGGCATACAGACCGCCACTCACCGTATTCACCGGGCGTGAGGGGTCGATCTGACGTGTGATGTTATATACGTCGGTAAGGAAACGGCCCATCTGATTGTCGGGCACCTCCCACTCCTCGTTGAACGGTGTCCAGATAATGAGTGCCGGGTGGTTGCGGTCGCGCATAACGATGTTGATCCACTCGGGGATGAAGTTACGTGCAGCCTCGATGTTTGCCGAGGTCTTACCCCACGATGCCATCTCACCCCACACGAGG
>JAFOXS010000143.1 GCA_017391665.1 Alistipes sp.
AGATGGTGGAGTATGCTGCCGTAAGAAACATTGAGATAATCCCCGAAATTGACCTTCCTGGACATAGTCACAACCTGGCTCGTGTGAAGCCCGAGGTGCTATGCAACTACACTCCCGATAAGACGGCAACCGATGGCTACGATTCTCGCAGCGTGCTGTGTGTGGCAAAAGAGGAGAACTATGCCTTGCTTGATGATGTGATACGTGAACTCTCGGAGCTCTTCCCTTCGGAGTATATCCACGTGGGTGGCGATGAGGTGAGCACGGCGCAGTGGAGCCGTTGTCCCGACTGTCAGGCGCTGATGCGCAGGGAGGGTATGACCCAGGAGCGTCAGCTGCAGGACTACTTTACTCGCCGTATGGAGCGCATAGCGGCTAAGTATGGCAAGCGCATAGGCGTATGGAATGAGGCGGCAGAATCGGGCGATATTGATCGCTCGGCACTGGTCTATGGCTGGGAGAGCAAGGCAGCGTGCAAGGATGTGCTGGATAAGGGCTACCGCACGGTGGTGATGCCTGGCGAGTACTTCTACTTCGATATGCGTCAGTCCTCTCGCGAGGAGGGTCACGACTGGGCGGCAATATTCGACGTAAGAAAGCCCCTCTCGTTTGGCTTTGAGGAGTTTACCGCAGAGCAAATGGCTCGTGTTGCAGGTGTGCAGGCATCGTTCTTCAGTGAGGCTTATATCTCACGTCTGGAGTATGATTACGACTTCCTCTACTATCAGACCTATCCCCGTATCTGCGCCTTGAGTGAGGTGGCGTGGCGTGGCCAGGGTGATGAGTGGGAGGCGTTCTACAATCGCCTCACGACAGCCCATTACAGCCGTATGGAGGCTATGGGTATTGACTTCCGTATGATGCCACCCACGGTGCAGTATAAGGATGGTGTGCTGACCGCTACGACGGATGACCGCTCACAGATATATTATACGGAGGTAGGCACCGAGGGCGAGAAGCTCTACACTGCACCCATTTCTACGGATAAACCCCAGCGCTTTGCGTTCCGCACTCGTCGTGCGGGGGCACGCAGTCCCGAGGCGGCTGTGGCTGGACATTGGCGCAAACTGCAACCCAAGGTGAAGATCACTTCATCCATCGCCGAGAGCGAGCGTTTCCCCTACTCCAATGCCGAAGGGTATGGTCGCATAGCACGCACCTCGCGTGTGGGTAAGGAGGGCGACTGGATACTCTACACCTTCGATGAGGCTGTCGAGTGTCGTCGTATGGAGATCGCGACGGGTAACCTGCAGTTGCCACGATATATCTTCACGGCTGGATATATGGAGCTCAGCTACGATGGCGAGCACTTTGAACGTGTAGGCGATCTGAAGGGTGGCGGTGCTGTGATTGAGAATCCCCGCCGAGCGATCAAGGCTGTAAGGCTGGTATGCACACAGAGCGGCAATGGTGAATCGTTTGTGACGGTGCAGGAGCCGAAAGTATATCCCATATTATGAGAAACTATGTAGAGATAGAGAGCCAGCAGGCTCTGCAGGCGTTGCTTGAGCAGCGAAATAGGGTTGAGCACTACGCCTTTCAGGGTGTCGATTTCAAATGTGTGGAGACGGCACTCGAGTGTGAGTTTGTCGATTGCATCTTCATGGGGTGTTCGATGCCCGAGGCTATGCGCCGACACCTTGCGCCATCGTGCTACCTTTTCCCTTCGATGCAGAAACCCTTTACGCTATTTCCGTCGGAGCTATACTCTGCAGCGACACTCTACCGAGGCTATGACCCAGAGCGGGAGGAGTCGTTTAAGGAGTGTTACGATACACAGGTTTATACCCATTACGTTGCCTCTGGCAAGCAGGCTCGCGATATAGGCGAGACGCTGGCACGGTCGCTGCACGACCACTCCATAAGCGATGCTCTGCACGATCTGCTCTCGCGCTACGACGAGCGGGCGGTGGTGGCTGTGATGGGAGGTCATGCCCTCTCGCGTGAGGATGGTGGCTACGCTGAGGTGGCACGCCTTGCCAAGAGGCTCACCGAGCAGGGTAAGCTGATGGTCAGTGGTGGTGGTCCAGGAGCGATGGAGGCTACCCACTTGGGTGCGTGGATGGCAGGACGAACGGATGAGGAGCTGGATAAGGCGATAGAGATTCTCTCGGCGGCGCCACGCTTTGAGGATAGGGGGTGGCTTGCACTCGCGTTTGAGGTTATGCGACGCTATCCGCGCGATGAGCGCTACTGCAGCATAGGCATACCCACGTGGTTCTACGGTCATGAGCCTGCAACGCCCTTTGCCAGCCACATAGCCAAGTACTTCGACAACAGTGTGCGTGAGGATGGACTTCTGGCCATTGCCAAGGGTGGCGTGGTATATTCGCCTGGTAGTGCGGGCACGATGCAGGAGGTGTTTCAGGATGCGGCACAGAACCATTACAAGACCTTTGGCTTCGCCTCGCCGATGGTATTCCTTGGGCGTGAGCATTGGACTTGTGCGATGCCCGTATATCCTCTGCTTGAGAGTCTGCAGGAGGAAGGTAAGTATCGTAATCTGTTGCTCTCGATTGTCGATACAGCCGAGGAGGCAGCGAGTGAAATTTTAGAGTTTAAGTAGTTGTATTACACATATAACACTTATAACACCTATTTTACACAACAAAAAAAGGTGCCCTTTTGGACACCTTTTCTCTTTTTATACATGTTCTTTACGAGCGGACCTGAGCACCAGCCTTAGCCTCCAGCTGACGCTGCAGGTTGGCCATAGTCTTCTCGATAGTCTTCTCGTTCAAAGTCTGGTTCTTATCCTCGAGTGTGAAGCCCAGAGCGTATGACTTCTTGCCCTCGGGCAGCTTGTCACCCTCATATACATCGAATAGAGTTACGCGCTTCAGGAGCTTCTTCTCCGTAGCAAAAGCGATGTTACGCAGCTCCGAGAAGGTTACGCCCTTATCCACCAGCAGAGCCAAGTCACGTTTAACCTCGGGGAAGCGTGAGAGCTCCTCTACGGCGATGCGTTGCTTCTTGGCAGCACGAACTATGAGGTCGAAGTCAATCTCGGCATAATATACTGCCTGCTTGATGTCGAATTTTGCCAGCACGGCGGGCGACACGATACCCATCTCAACAACTGGTTTGGGACCCTGCGTATATGCGATAGCGTCAGAGTAGAGATCGCTCTGCGAAGACTCCGAGCGCAGGGTATAGATGTCGATACCAAAGCGGCGCAGTAGCTTCTCCACGGTCGAGCGCAAGGTGTAGAACGATGACTTTGCAGCCTTCACATTCCACGAGGGGGTAGCATCCTGACCCGTCACGGCGATGCCGATGCGGTATGACTCGCTATAACGTACCAGGGGGTTCTCGCCCTGCTCCACCTCGGGGTGGAAGCGGTAGCAGTTACCCATCTCGAAGAGGCGCAAGTCAAGCGTGCGGTGGTTGATATTCAGAGCCACAGCCTCCAGCGCGTTGAACAGCAGCGTCTGACGCATAACGTTGAGGTCGGCACTCAAGGGGTTCATAATCTTCACGCACTCCTCAGCCTTGTACGATGTAAGGCCATCGTAGTAGGCAGCCTTGGTCAGAGAGTTTGACATAATCTCGGTGTATCCCGTAGCGGCGAGGTGGTCGGCGGCGATGTTGATGAGTTTGTTCTTGTCGGGACGGGGAGCATACGACAGCGTTGAGTGTACAGCCTGCGGAATCTCCACATTGTTGTAGCCGTAGATACGCAGAATATCCTCCACCAGGTCGGCCTCGCGCTGCACATCCACACGGTAGGGCGGTACGGCAACGGTGAGCGTGCGAGCCTCCTCCTTTACGATCTTCACCTCCAGCGCATCGAGAATGGTGCGTACGGTTGACTCGGGAATCGCCTTGCCGATGAGAGAGTTCACGCGGTCGAGGTTTACATCAAATACAAAGTCAGAGGCAGGTGTGGGGTTCAGGTCGATAATCTCGCTTGAGATCTTACCACCAGCCAGCTCACGCATCAAAAGGGCGGCACGCTTCAGCGCATATACCTGAATATTGGGATCGATACCGCGCTCGAAGCGGAATGATGCGTCGGTCGAGAGACCGTGACGCTTTGCCGAGCGGCGGATAGATACGGGGTTGAAATATGCACTCTCAAGGAATACGTTCACCGTAGTGTCGCTGATACCAGAGTCCAGACCACCGAACACACCACCGATACACATCGGGCGCTCAGCCGAGCAGATCATCAAATCCTCCTTCGAGAGCTTGCGCTCCACACCATCCAGCGTCACGAAGGG
>JAFOXS010000306.1 GCA_017391665.1 Alistipes sp.
AGGATCAAACTCTCCATTGTAAAAAATTATAATGTATCGTTAGAGTCCTGACTACTTCTCTTCCTTTAAAGGAATTGACAGATAAATACTACATTTTCTCTCAATTATATAACCAGTAAATCAAAGAACCATTTGAAAAACCGCTTTCGCATTTTCGAAGCGGAAAGTGGTGCAAAGGTAAGACCTTTTTTTTAAACCACCAAATTTTTCAAGAACTTTTTGCAAACTTTTTTTTTAAGTTTTCTTTTTCAACCTCAGCAAACCTTGCGGTTCGCATCGCTTTGTAAGAACTTATTTCCTGATTGCGGATGCAAAGGTAGGCATAATTTTGATACGTGCAAACTTTTTCAAGTATTTTTTTGATATTTTTTGCAAATTCTTTAAAAAAGGCATTTATACCTATATTTATTATATATAAGGGGCCCGATTTTGGGTGCAAAAAGCGTGTAATCGCCCCTACAGGCCGTACAGAGCAGGTTTTGCAAACGCCACTGGACAGCCGCCGAGCGCAGGAAGAAGAGTTAAAAGTCGGGACGGAGTAGAGATTTTCTTTTTTTTACTTATATTTGCAGAAAATAACTCGATATGAAATTTAAGAATATAGCAATTCTCATATTTGTGCTTCTCATCCTTGACCAGGCGCTCAAGTTGTGGGTAAAGACATCGATGTGCCTGGACGAGTCAATAGAGATCCTGCCATGGTTTCATCTGCACTTTGTAGAGAACAACGGCGCGGCATTCGGCATGCAGCTCAACACATCGGGCGCAATAGACTGGGGCAAGTTGTTGCTGAGTCTGTTCCGCATAGTGATGATCGGCGGACTGGGCTACTACATCCACTACCTGAACAACGCTGCGCGACGCACACCGCGCGGGGTGATAGTAGGACTGGTGCTGATTATGGCCGGTGCCATCGGCAACCTGATCGACTCGATGTTCTACGGCATGATCTTCACGGCATCGACACCCTTAAGCGTAGCCACGCTGGGCGAGGGATACAGCACGTTCCTGATGGGTAAGGTGGTCGATATGTTCTACTTCCCGCTCTTTCAGTGGAACAGCGTGCCGAGCTGGTTGTCGTTCCTGGTGGATTACAACAACTACTTCTTCGGGGCGATATTCAACCTGGCCGATGCGTACATTTCGGTGGCGGTGGTATATCTGATGCTCTTCCACTACAGATTTTTTATGGAAGAGGAGTAGCCGTAATGGCTGAAAAACAGCTCGATAGCGGCAAATAATCGCATTAGAGGACGATTAAGACCAAAAAAAACAGAAGAAAAGTATTGCGAAATAAAAAAAAGTAGTACCTTTGTGCCACGAAACGATGCCCAGGTGGTGAAATGGTAGACACGCTCGTTTCAGGTGCGAGTGCTTCACGGCATGTAGGTTCGAGTCCTATTCTGGGCACAAAAAAGAGAGGAACATTCCTCTCTTTTTTTTTGTGCCTTGCGGCACCAATATTGACATTCCCTCCAAACCTCCCTTTTGGGGAAACATCTCTTTACTCCTCCCAGCGAGCCGACGCGATTGAGCCGGCGGGGATCGTAATAGTAAACTCGCGCTTCGCACCGCGTACAACCACATCCTGCTGCTGCTCCGAGCGATTTACAGCCACAACGGCGAGCGAAGAGTCGGGATTCCGGAAGGCTGTCATCTGCACACCCTCG
The DNA here is from genome assembly GCA_017391665.1 of Alistipes sp. Lineage (GTDB taxonomy): Bacteria > Bacteroidota > Bacteroidia > Bacteroidales > Rikenellaceae > Alistipes. The sequence continues at coordinate 1,671 of JAFOXS010000306.1, forward strand.
GGCAAAGACTCCTGCGTTGCCACGCGGAAGGCATCCTGCTTAACAACCTTCGAGCAGTGCACAATATTATAATAGTGGCTCTTGCGGTTGAGCGAGTCGTAAGAGTAATCCTCTGACGAGATCTCTATCGCACCAAAGCATGTGCGGCAGCCACCGGGGCGGTTGGGTGCGCCCTTATCGTCGAGAATCAGATTCCACAATGTCACGCCGCGGCCACCACGATTCATCGTGCCGATAAATATTGAAGCAAAATCGTTCACAAGACACTTCGAGTAGTCGTAGTTCCATGTGCCGATCGAAGCCTCCGAGAAGAAGATATCAAGGTCAGGGTGCGCCTCATAGATGCGGTCGAGCTCAGTCTCGCGGCCACCATAATTGTGCCATGCCGAGCCGTCGATATACTTTGCAGCCTCCTTGTCGGCTAGGATATGGAGAGGATAGCCCTGCTGATCGGGGATATTGTCGTAGTTGTAGTTGTGGTCGAAGATCCAGATCTTGGCATCGATGTCGTTGCTCTCGAACTCGGGGCCCAGATGGTCGCGGATGAAGTCGCGCTGCTGCTCCCAGCCCATATAGAGCGACATTGAGTTACCACGATTCAGCGGCTCATTCTGGATGGTGATGGCATAGATGGGAATACCCTCGGCCTCCATCTCGCCTACCCAGCGCACGAAATACTCGGCATAGTCGGCGTAATATTTGGGATTGAGAATACCGCCCGTCCAGCTATCGTAGGGCTCTCCCGTCTGCTCGTTGATCTTCATCCACTTGGGGCACGACCAGGGCGAACCGACAATGCGGACTGATGGGTTGATCTCAAGGATGCGCTTCAGGATGGGAATCAGATCACGACGATCGTACTCGTGCAACTCGAAGAACTCGATACCCTCCTTATCGCAGCAGGTATATTCGTCGAG
>JAFOXS010000328.1 GCA_017391665.1 Alistipes sp.
AATTTTCTCTTTAATAATGAAAGAATTGCGCGAATATTGGCAGGAAGGCACTCACTCCACCGTAATACCTCTTGCCTGCATATGTTGATCGGGGATGCCCCGACTCATCGACAAGCCATCGCGCAGCATATACATCGCAGCGCACTTCTCCAGCCCACGTGGAGGCTATGCGATCGCGCATTATCCAGCCATCGCTACGTGCCACATTGCCTCGGCCCATACGCTCGGGCGCAAGCGAATGATCCTGCAAGCCAAACGCCTGAAGATTAGTGTTGCTGGGTGTACCGAGGATGATAACCGCTCTATCTCCCTTGAGCAGTCCTCGCTCCGAAAGCAACACGCCGAGCGACGTGGAGCGATGATTCACCACAATTGCCACATCACGGCCATCAGCCCTGCCCTCAACGCACAAGGCTCCGCGCCATGGCGTAATATGTTCGGGGAAGAAGCGGTCGCCATAATAGAGTAATGCGAAATCCAGACCACGGCTATAATCGTGAGTGCGATGCACATAGGCGTAGTCACTTTTCGTTGCCATCACAATATCGCGCACAACCTGTTCATTCTCCACGCCCCACAGCGCCACAACGGGCATAGCCATCGAATCGATGAGTCGCGCAACGCTCTCCACCTTATGACGGTAGCGTGCCGTATCCCATCGAAGGCGGCCCTGCGGTGTGTAATCGGAATCATCGTAAAAGGAGGAGGGGATGGTATCGTAGAGATTTTCGATATCGCAGAATGCAATATCCAGCGAGCGTTGCGCCCACGCCGATGTGCTGCACAGCAGAAGAAGTATCGCAAAGAGGCAACGCATGTTATCTCTCAATAACGCCCGAGCCGACAAGCACCTCACCATCGTACCACGCCGCAAACTGACCTGCCGCCACGCCTCGCTGCGGCTCATCGAAGAGAAGATACATGCCATCACCCTGTGCTACGAGCTCTGCGCCCTGCAACGCCTGACGATAGCGGATACGCACATCATAACGACGTCGCTCACCCTCGGTCATGCGCTGCGTCGGGTCAACCCAGTGCACCTCCTCAGGCTTGATACGCAGCACGCTGCGATAGAGTCCGGGATGCGAATCGCCCTCGCCTACATATATCACATTCTCCTTTACGTCGGTAGCCAGAACAAACAACGACTCCTTGCGGCCGCCGATGCCGAGCCCCTTACGCTGACCTATGGTATAGAAGTGCGCACCATTATGCGTACCGATCTTCTTGCCATCGCGCACCGTATATCGGAACGGCTCGCTCTGTGTAGCCAGATCATCCCCTCGCTCCAGGCCATAGCCTCGCCACGAGGGCAGAATCTCATGCACATTGCCCTGACGGGCAGCCAGCTGCTGCTGAAGGAATACAGGCAGATCGACCTTGCCCACAAAACAGATACCCTGCGAGTCCTTGCGCTTGGCCGTAGCGAGTTTCTGCTCGGCAGCGATGGCTCGCACCTCGGGTTTTAGCATATGACCTATGGGAAAGAGAGCATAACGCAGTTGCTCCTGCGTGAGCTGACAAAGGAAATAACTCTGATCCTTATTCTTATCCGCTCCTGCCACGAGACGATAGACCTCGCGGCCATCAACTATCTCGGTAGCCTTCTGGCAGTAGTGTCCAGTAGCGACATAGTCGGCGCCCATCTTCAAGGCCTCCTTCAGGAAAACATCGAATTTTATCTCACGGTTGCACAACACGTCGGGATTGGGTGTGCGGCCCTGCTCATATTCGGAGAACATATAATCCACCACACGACGCTTATACTCCTCCGACAGATCCACAAAGCGGAAAGGTATATCCAGACGCTTGGCCACGAGCTCGGCAAAGACCTGATCATCATGCCATGGGCAGTCGCCCTCCAGCGTGCCGGTCGTATCGTGCCAATTACGCATAAACAGACCGATAACCTCGTGTCCCTGCTCCTTGAGAAGATATGCCGCCACGGATGAATCCACACCGCCTGAAAGTCCAACTACAACTCGTGCCATAAATATTCCTTATTTATTACAATAGGCAAATTTAATAAAAAATGCTGATTTTAAAGCGAGCAGAAGAGCGACACGAAGAATGGCACGCTAAAATCGACCAAAATACCGTGTACAATCGCCACAAATACCCAATCTTTGCCCGAGTAGCGGGTAATGACGGGCAGGGTGACATCCATCGTCGTAGCTCCACCCGAACAGATAGGTGCCACGGGCGAGAACCAGCGCACCATAAGCGGAGCAAACAGCAGCGTAAACATCTCACGCAGGACGTTGGCGATAAGCGCAATGGTTCCCAATTCGGCTGCAGCCGCCGCACCGAGCGCAGGCTCTTTGAGCGATGTGATAAGGATAGAGGAGAGCGAATAATAGCCCATACCACTACCCACTGCCAGCACGTCGAACAACGACCAGCGGGCAATCACCATCGAGACCAATGACACGGCCACAAATGTACCGATAATCGTAGCACAAGGCAACAAAAGCAGACGAAACGAGAGAGTCTGCAAAATCTCCTTCAGGCGCGGGTCGCTGCCGATGCTCATACCCACCTGAATCATCAGTGCATACAATACCCACATCACCACCTCTCCACTATCAAACCACGCTGGCAGCAGGTCGAAATAGCTCACCACACACCCCACTACGAAGGCACCCACGATCATCATGCTACTCTTCATGGCTCTGACGATTAAAGAATTTATAATATACCACACGTGCCGCCACGATGCTACCCAGCGTAGCCGCCACAGCAATCACAAGCGCCTCCACGCCCAACGAGGTGAGATTCTGCACAATGCGCTCATTGCCACCTATCTCCACTCCCATCAGGAAGAGCAGCAGTATGATGGTAGCCATAGAGGTTGTGCCCAAGTGTTTCAGCACACTCAAGCGACGAACAAGAAAACCCAGCAGAGCTCCTGCACCCATTATGGCCATAATTTTCAGCATACGGCGACAAAGGTATATGCTTTTGCCCGAACCGCCAAAACATTTTTCTACCAACTGCACACCAGAATACGAGAAGCCGCACATAGTCGCATCACCCTACCAAAAAATCTTTCTCTAAAGAGAAAACGGAGAAAAAATCATAGAGTGATGAAAAAATCCACTACTTTGTGATACAAAATACCAAAATTGTTTATATATTTGCATCAGGAAAATATTTACACACTTTAATATACTCAACTATGAAGGAAACGATTAATGTAAACATTGCAGGGCAGGCCTTCACCATGGACATGGATGCTTACTCTGCGCTCACCTCTTACCTGGATGACATCTCGCGTCGTCTGCCCGAGGGTGACACCGAGACGATGACCGACATCGAGGCGCGCGTAGCCGAACTCTTCCGTGAGAAGGTACCCTCACCGATGATGGTCATCACCTATGGCGTAGTACGCAACACGATGAACCAGATCGGACGACCCGAGGATTTCGGAGCGGCCAACCGCCCGCTCAACTCAACCCTGAGAGGAGGGAAGGACGAACACCGCCTCTACCGTTCACGCAAAGACCGCTCGATTGCGGGTGTCTGCGCTGGTGTAGCAAAGTATTTCGGACTGGAAGCGTCGATGGTTCGCATTGCTGCCATCCTCTGCATCTTCGCCGCAGGTGCTACGCTGTGGATCTACCTCATTCTCTGGGCTGTGCTCCCCTATGAGCCCGAGGCCTAACTCACGAAAGTCAAACCATTAAGCCAAAGGAACAACTATGAACGAAGATAATGTAAAAGTACAGATGCGTAAAGGCATCCTCGAGTACTGCATCCTGTCGATACTCTCACGCGAGGATTCATACGCACCCAAGATCATTGCCGAACTTAAAGAGGCGCAGATGATCGTTGTCGAGGGTACGCTCTACCCCATCCTCACACGTCAGAAGAACGCAGGTCTTTTGACCTACCGTTGGGAGGAGTCGCCGCAAGGCCCGCCCCGCAAATACTATATGCTCACCGAGGCTGGTCGCCAGCAGCTGGCTCTATTGGATGATGCGTGGAACGAGATGGTCGAGCAGATCAATATCATCCGCCACGGCAACCCCAATGCTCCCCAGACCGAGAAGCCGACAAATGCCACCGTCATCGAACTCGGTGCCGTGGTGAACAAATAAGAACTCAATTATTACAATAACTATTACACACTATTACAATGAAACGATTTTTTTATTTTCTTGCTGCCGCAACACTCATTATGAGCAGCATCGTCCCTGCACAGGCGCAGGATCGCTCGTCACGTGGCACAATAATTATAAATGGCAAGGAGCTCGACATTGATAAGTATACCGAGATTATCGAGCAGGCTGCCGAGACCGTGGAAAAAACCATGGAGGAGGTCGCCAAGAACATGGAGGAGGTCGCCAAGGACATGGAAGATGCAGCCGAAGCCATTGAGAAGGATGCTGCCATCAATTTTAATGGCCGAGGTGATCAGCGCCTGCGAGGCAGTGGTAATATCATCACCGAGAGCCGCCTTGTTCCCGCCGACTATCACGGCGTAGTGACAAGCCGTGCCATAAAGGTGACGCTTGAGGATCGCACGGGTACAACAGCCATCATCCGTGCCGACGACAACGTGATGCCGCATATCAAGATTGAGAATAAGAATGGTGTGTTGAATATTAAGATTGACGACGAGATTCGCACAATCAATAGCATGACAGCCGAGGTTCGCCTGCCCAAGAGCACCGATATCAGCCGTTTGGAGGCAACCAGCGCATCGCACATTGATGTGGATTACACCATCCAGAGCGCAAAACTCAACATCGCAGCTTCGTCGGCTGCCGACATCAACATCTCGAAGGCCGATGTCACCACCTGCATTATAGATGCGAGCTCGGCTGCCAATGTCAAAGGCTCAATCAAGGCTACCGAGTGCTATATTAATGCCACTTCGGCTGCCAAGGCAAAGATGCAGATTCTGGCCAATAGCTGCTATGCCGATGCTTCATCAGCCGCCGACATCACCCTCGCGGGCGAGGCGGGCACACTCGATCTGGAGGCATCATCAGCCGCCAACATCAACGCTCTGAATGCAAAAGCATTGGTAAACACCTCTGCCGATGCATCGTCGGGAGCCAACATCCGTGTAAATGCCGGCAAGGCTCTCACGGCTGGCGCATCATCGGGTGGCACGGTTGCATACAAAAGCGACCACGATGTAAATATCCATATCAAGAAGTCAAGCGGCGGCAGCGTTCGCAAGATGTAACACACAAAAACTACAACCATGAACGAGATAAAGAAATGTAGTATCGCAGGAGTATCGTTCACCCTTGAGCGCAACGCCTACGACACGCTGAGCGAGTATCTGAAGTCGCTCCACGCAACATACAAGGATGATCCCGATGGCGAGGAGATCATTGCCGACATCGAGGCCCGCATCGCCGAGTTGATTCTTTCGACGCAGACAGCCGACGCTATAATTGCCAAGCCGCTGATTGACAACATCATCAAGCAGTTAGGCTCGGCCGAGGAGATCGACGAGGAGGCTTCGGAGCGTCACGCCGAAACCGAGGACAAGAACGGCAACCCCCGCATTCCGCGTCGCCTCTTCCGCGACCTTGACAATGGCAAGCTGGGCGGTGTATGTGCCGGTATTGCCCGCTACTTCGACACCGACCCCACGTGGATACGTCTGGCTGTCTTCCTGCCGTTGATTGCCACGCCCTTATTCAGTTCGATGCACATCTTCAATTGGTTAGCACCATTTTCGAGCAACCTATTCGGACTGATTGTATTGGGTTATCTGATTATGTGGTTCTCGGTGCCACCCGCAACATCGGCACGACAGAAGCTGGAGATGACGGGCGAGCGCATCACCGCCAACAGCATCCGCTCCACAACGCAGGCTGCGGCACGCGACGAGCGTGAGCGTTCGATTATCGCAAACCTGGTGGCCGCCTTTGGCAGATTCCTGCTTATATGCGTAAAGATCGTCACCCTTTTCATCCTTATCGGCTTGGTGAGCGGTGCAAGTGTCTTGGCTTTGGTTGCCATCACCACTACCCCCGCCATTATGGCCGAGAGCGCCATCACGGGATTTGCATTAGGGGCATTCTTCATCGTTATCACAATGCCTATTGTGGCACTCATATATCTGTCGGTGATGTTGCTCATTTCGCGTCGTCCCAACGGCAAGGCTGTGCTGGTGATGTTCCTTATTTGGCTCTTTGCTCTGTGTGGAATGATCGTTTCAGCCATCAAGTCGCCCGTAAAGTTTGACCGCCAGATCGAAAATGCCTTTGAGTCAGTTTTTGAGAATGACGAGGAGATACTCTTCGATGAGTTCACCGAAGAGGAGATTACGGAGTTCCGCCAGCAGTTTGAGGATGTGGAGGTGGCATCTCGCACAAATGACAACCTGACCGTTACGATTCAGGGCCCGAGCGACGATGTGCAGCAGATGGAGAGCACCATAAAACTCAACGAGAAGGGACTCACCATAACCGATGGCGAGGGTAAGCTGGTCGAGGTCAATGCCAACGGCATCACGGTCGATGGCGAAAAGATTATCAACTACACCACCGAAGTGAACAATAGCGAGGAGAACCCCTCGCAGGCTGTAATCTTCAGCGTGGGCGATGTAAAGATTCGCTTCGAGGAGGGTCTTGCCAAGATTGCCGAGCAGGCTCACTCGGAGATTATCAAGGGTTGGAACGAGGCTATGGAGGATTACAAGGATGGTGTCCGCGAAGCCAAACGAGAGATCAACGCCGCCGCCAAAGAGATCAAGAAGGAGGCCGAAAAGCTGAACCAATAAGTATAAATATGTAATCAGAGGGAAGGCTGTCAACTGCGGTTGGCAGCCTGTTTTATTGATAATACGGGAATCTCTATTACATATAGACTACATTTTTTGCTATATTCGGAGAATATTCTGTAAAAAATTAGTTATATTTGCAACAAGAAGTATAAACACAAATTCACTATGGCAATTAAATGTATTGGTATTCTTACCTCGGGAGGTGATGCTCCAGGTATGAACGCGGCCATTCGCGCCGTCACACGTACGGCAATCTACAACGGCTACAAGGTTAAAGGTATCCTGCGTGGCTATCACGGCTTGGTAACAAATAAGATCATCGACCTTACGTCAAGTAGCGTAAGTAATATCATCCAAAAGGGTGGCACAATGCTCAAAACGGCTCGTAGCAAGGAGTTCCGCACACCCGAGGGTCGCCAGATGGCTTACGACAACATGAAGGC
>JAFOXS010000059.1 GCA_017391665.1 Alistipes sp.
AAACGTGCGTTGCTATCTCTACCGAGCCCTATCGAATAGCTGTACGCAACTTTTGCGTGAGCGGCGTCGCATAGAGTATGTGGATGTAACATCGCTCCGAGACCTAAAAGCCGAGGATATTACACCGTCGGATTTCGTGCAGGAGCAGGCTCTGATAGCACGGTTGCTGGCTACGCTGCCCGACGAGCAGAGCGAGGTTATTCGTCTGCATCTGCACGGCGAGTGCACCTTCACGGAGATAGCCGAGATATTGGACATCCCTCTTCCCACGGCCAAATCGCGCTACCGCTACGGTATTGAGCATCTACGCAAAGAGTTACAAAAACAAAATCTTATTTAACCACAAAAACGCTACAACTATGAAAACAGAAGAGCAGAATAATAATTTTCATGAGCTGGACCGTCGCGTCGAGCAGTTGCTAACGCCCAGTTTTGCGCCCTCAGCCGAGGAGTTGAAACTCCCTACCCCACGTCCTCGCAAGTCGCCCATATGGCTTAATATGCTACGCATCGGAGGCGTGGCGGCAGCCATCATAGTGGGATTATTCATCGTCATGGAGCCTGCAAACGAGGCTACAGCAAAGACAAGTGAGGTCATCGCCGATGCCCTGGATGCATTGCAGAATGCTGATGCATTTAGCGTTGATTTCCGAATGAAGGCTACGATAAACAATAATGGAGACGAAACTGAATACTACAAGTGTGACCCCAATGGAGAGGATATTGAGGGCACTTTGACAATGCTTAAATCGAGCGGCAAGGAGTATATGCGCATTGAGTGGAGTAGTGGCGTAGTACAACTCTTTGACGGAGGAGATATGCGTTACCGAATGTGGCAGAATGGGGAACTTAAATGCGATATGGAACATAGTTCATTCGTTTTCAAACTCCTCAAACTCGCATCCCTGGGCGGGGCGAAGGCTATAATTCAAACGGCGGATGTGGCAATGAATATAGAGGAGTCTGGCGACAACATAATAGCTAAAGCTGTTAATGAAGATAGTTCCGTGGAACTTGGAGGAGTATTTTCCCGTACGAATGGAGAGTTATTGGAGTGTGGTGCAAGAATGCGCCTCGGCAATAAAGAATGGATCAAAGTATTGTCGGCTAAGATAAAATACAATCAGCCAATTACCGTAGAGCAGATAACCGCTACACCTTCGAAATAAAACAAAAGAGGTTGTCTAACACTTCAGTCGGGCAACCTCTATTCTATATGTATCTGACTGACTTACTTCGCAATCTGTGCGATTGACTCCAAATTCTTGGGGTTGTCAATTCGCTTACCCTCGGGGGTATAGACATACTCGATGCGGTCGGCGAAGTACTCCTCAACCTTACCGCGAACAACCTTCATAGTACTGTTAACCAATCCGTTCTGCTCAGTGAAGGGCTCGCCCACGATAGCCAGCGCACCGGGCAACCAGCGGTCGGGGAACTCATCGGCATACTCTCCACCTGTGCGGTACTTATCAACCTCAGCGCAGATAGCCTTGGCAGCCTTACGCAGTGACTCCTCGTCGGTGGCACCATTCAGCAGCTGACGCATAGCATCACGC
>JAFOXS010000174.1 GCA_017391665.1 Alistipes sp.
TGCTACGCACTTTTGAAAGCCATCAAAAGGTCATCATTTTTTAACCCTCCGCCTGCACGCCGCCCTTGATCCACAAACTTTCGCAGTGCGGGATAGGCTAACGCAGCGGTAATAAATCTTACACAACGTAATTCGTTACTATATTCCAGCTGTTACAGAGTTACAGAGTTACAGAGTTACAAGGGGTGTAACACGTGTAACTGTTGTAACTGTAACAAAAATTCTTTATTTTCCCTCTTTAGCGCCGTATTTTAAGAATAAAATTCTTACCTTTGTAGGTTGGAGGGCAAAGCGCCCACATTAGGATGAATACAAAAACGTAAAAAACAAGATATTATGGAAATCTCACTTAATTGGTTAAAGAAGTATATCGACATCGACCTCTCGGCTCAGGAGGTAGCCACAATCCTCACCGACATAGGTCTTGAGGTGGAGGCTCTGGAGAAGGTTGAGAGCATTCGCGGAGGCTTGCAGGGTGTTGTTGTAGGCCATGTCGTAGAGTGCTGGGACCACCCCGACTCTGACCACCTGCACGTCACAAAGGTGGATGTAGGCGCCCAGGAGCCTTTGCAGATTGTGTGCGGTGCGCCCAACTGCCGCCAGGGCTTGAAGGTGTTGTGTGCCACGGTAGGCTCTGTTCTCTACCCCAATGGTGGCGACGAGGAGTTCAAGATCAAGCGCAGCAAGATTCGTGGCGTTGAGTCGCTGGGTATGCTCTGCGCCGAGGATGAACTCGGCATCGGTGCCTCTCACGCAGGTATCATGGAGCTGCCCGAAGATGCTGTTGTAGGTACTGCAGCACGCGACTTCTTGGGTATTACGGACGACTACCTCATCGGCATTGGCCTTACGCCCAACCGAGTGGATGCCGCCTCACACATTGGCGTAGCACGCGACATTGCGGCATATCTGCGCTCGCAGGGCAAGGATGTGAAGGTCACACTCCCCTCGGTAGATGACTTCTCTGTTGATAACCACGATATGGAGATTGAGGTAGTAGTAGAAAACCACGACGCCGCACCACGCTATGCTGGTCTTACCGTTACGGGCTGTCAGATTGCCCCCTCACCCGAGTGGATGCAGAAGGAGTTGCGTGCCGCAGGCATCAACCCCAAGAACAACCTTGTGGACATCACCAACTACGTTCTCTTCGAGCTGGGTCAGCCCCTGCACGCCTTCGATGCCGACAAGATTGAGGGTCGAAAGGTAGTTGTAAAGAACTGCGCCGAGGGTACACCCTTCGTGACGCTGGATGGTGTTGAGCGCAAGCTCTCGAAGGAGGATTTGATGATCTGCTCGGCTGAGCGCCCGATGTGTATTGGTGGTGTGTTCGGTGGTCTGGACTCTGGTATCAGCGACACTACGGTAAACGTATTCCTTGAGAGTGCATATTTCAACCCCGTATCTATCCGTCGCTCGGCAAAGCGTCACGGTCTCTCGACCGACGCCTCGTTCCGCTTCGAGCGCGGTATCGACCCCAATATTCAGGTATATGCTCTGAAGCGCGCTGCCCTTTTGATGCGCGAGCTGGCTGGTGGTAAGATCTCAAGCGAGATCACCGACCTGAACCCCACACCCGCACAGGACTTTGTATTCGAGCTTTCGTTGGATCGCGTGAATTCACTCATCGGCAAGGAGATTCCCGAGCAGACAGTTCGCACCATTCTGGATGCACTGGAGGTGAAGATCACAA
>JAFOXS010000355.1 GCA_017391665.1 Alistipes sp.
ATTGAAGAAACGATAAACCTTCAAACGCCACGGCTGATGCACCTGAAAATATAAGCAAACAGTTTTCATATCTTGTGTTTTTATTATTTTGCACATTCGTTAATAGCATCCTCATATACGGTCTTAATCTTGGCAGCGGCATTATTCCACTTCAAGCCCGTAACCTCTTCAAGACCCTTCTCAGAGAACATCTTCGCCAAAGCGGGATACTTCACAAAGCCATAGATTGCGTCAGCCATAGCATCCACATCCCAGTAGTCGACCTTCACGGCGTAGTCCAATACCTCGGCTACACCACTCTGCTTCGAGATGATTGAGGGGACGTTTGCACGCATAGCCTCCAGGGGTGAGATACCGAAAGGCTCCGATACCGAGGGCATGATGTAGACGTCTGAGAGTTGGAACATCTTATGTACATCGTCGCCCTTCAGGAAGCCGGTAAAGTGGAAACGGTCGGCAATACCCAGACGTGCCACACGGCGGATGACGTGGTTCATCATATCGCCCGAGCCGGCCATAACGAAACGTACGTTAGGCACACGCTTGAGAACCTTGGCCGCCGCCTCGACGAAGTAGTCGGGACCCTTCTGGAAGGTGATACGACCGAGGAATGTCACGATCTTATCCTCCACACCACGCTCAGGCAACTCCTGCTCCTTCTCGGCAAAACGCACGGCATTGTGTACCGTTACGACCTTCTCGGCGGGGATGTTATACTTCTCGATAACGATATTACGAGTAAGATTCGACACGGCAATCACACGGTCGGCAGCAGCCATACCGGCACGCTCGATCTCATATACGCGGGTATCGATATTGTCGCTTGACGAACGGTCGAACGACGTAGCATGCATATGCACCACCAGCGGCTTGCCCGACACGCGCTTTGCAGCGATACCTGCAAAGTAGGTGAGCCAGTCGTGAGCATGGATGACATCGAACTGACCCTCCAGCTGACGTGCAACCTCGGCTGCAACAACAGCATAGCGGGCAACCTCCTCCATCAGGTTAGCACCATACTTACCCGAGAAAGTGTAGCGCTGTGTCCAACTGTCACCCTGCTTCTCCCAGAACTTGCGACCTGTGCGCTCGTAACCCTCACGGTAGGTAGCAAACTCCTCGGGAGAGATATAGGGAACCATATTTGAATCGATGTGAATGAACGAAATCTTGCGCATGATGTCGTCAGCACCCTCGATCGAAGAGTCGCAGTAGCGTGCCTCCACGTCGCTGGCGTTGACCACCTTTACGAATCGCTCATCCTCGTCGCCCGACGCCTTGGGCATCACGAAGATAACCTCCACATCGTTACGTGCCAAGCCTCGGGTCATGCCATAGCATGCCGTACCCAAGCCTCCGGCAATATGAGGCGGGAACTCCCAACCAAACATTAATACTCTCATCCTATAATCGTTTTATCTATTTCTTCTTGCGTACACACTTCTTTGCGGGCTTCTCTCCCTTCTCCTTTGCTACGCTCTTCTTCCACTGCTCAATGAGTGAATGGATATAGAGCAGACCGCCTACACTTGTTGCCTGTGAGAGACAACCACGCGCGCGGAAGGGAGGATCTCCCTCGAAGCACTCGCTCACCGAGCCGATACATGAGGTCTGAATCTCTGTCTCGAAACCTGAGAGCAACTCCTCAGCCGATGGCAGGAAGCGCTCGCCAGCAATTGCAAAGCAAGCCTTGGTATAGAACATCAGAGGCCATACCCATGTAGAACCGTTACGTGAAGCAAGATCCTGCGAATGCTGATCCTCGCCATATGAAGGCTCATAGAAGGGGTTATGCGGAGAGAGTGAACGAACTCCGCGAGGGGTAAGCAGGTGACGGCGCACTACGGCCAGCGTATCCATCAACTGCTCCTCGTTGAGCATCGTGTAATCCAATCCACATGCCACAAGCATATTTGCACGGCGATATTTATTGACCTCGTAGTCGTTTACATAGTCGGCCAGATAACCATCCTCCAGCCAGAACTTCTCAATAAATGATTTCTGGATCTTGGCAGGCATCGCATACCAGCGATCAACGAACTCCTTATCCTTATATTTACGGGCCAATGCAAGCGTATAGCACACGGCATTGTACCACAAAGCCTCGATCTCTACTGCATAACCGGCACGCTGTGCTACGGGACGGCCATCAACCTTGGTATTCATCCAGGTGAGGCACTCACCCTCGGCAGCAGCCCACACCAATCCGTTGTCGTGCAATACGACACGATCGCCAAAGCCGCGGCGGTAAGCCTCCAGCACTGACTTCATAGCCTCGCCATAGCGCTCCCACAACTTCTTTGCAGTGATGTGCTTCTCCAGATTCTGCAGCGTCCAGTAGAACCACAGCGGTGCGTCGGCAGCACCCCATGCTGAAGCCGAACCTGAGAAACAGCCATCGTGCATCTGGCTAACCATCGTATCGAGTACATCCAAACAATCCTCCTTATAGTTCTGCTCAAGCACGATACCAGGCAGTGAGATAAGGGTATCGCGACCTACTGTACCATACCAGGGATAGCCCGCAATCATCTCGGTGCGGCCACCCGGACGGCGCACGATAAACTGACGTGCCGAATGGTGCAGACAGCTAAGGAAGTCAATCTTATGAGTACGACGGGCGATTGAGGCCTCGTAGATCTGCGAGATAGTCTCATTGGTTGCCATCTCGTCGGTAGCAGCCGAGAAGATTACGCTCTCACCCTTCTTGATGGGCATCTCGAAATAACCCGTAGTGAGCAGATCCTCATAACCGTCGTAACCGCGCTTGATCTCCTCGGGGTACTCGAAGTCGTAGTACCAGTCGGGAGCAGCGACAAATTCTGCGTCGGCCTTATTGGTCTGCAGGTAGAGCCAGGGGTAACCCTCATAGAGCTTACACTTGACACCGCCAGCAACAGGATACGAACGACCATTGGCCTCCATGTTTGCCTTCGAGAGCGAATGCTTGTTACGGAAAGCAAAGAAGGGACGCAGGCGGAGTGTAGTATCCGAGTGAGCATCGACAAGCGTGTAGCGGATCATGAGCTGCGTGCGCTTATGAATCCACAGCAACTCCTTACGCAAGACAACACCACCCACACGATAGGTGATCGTAGGGGTAGGAGTATATTTGAAATCGGTGATATACTTATGGCCGCGGGGCTCATATACACCACGATAGCGATGCAAGGCCAGATTGAAAGACTGGTCGTGCTGGATAATGGTCTCATCAAGCGAAGAGAGCAGGACATAAGCCTCGTCGCTCTCGTTAATGGGAGCAACCATCAGGCCATGGTACTTGCGAGTATTACAACATACGATCGTTGTACTCATATAACCGCCCTTACGGTCGGTTGCCAGCATTTCGCGTTGCAACGAATACTCGAGGTTACCTAACTCACTCTTGTCAAATGTTAGTGCCGACATATTAAATTTTTTGAGAAAATTACTTATCTATTGTAAAGTTAGTGAAAAATAATATAGATATAGCTTTCTTTTTGAAAAATAATTACGGTTTTCAATAAAAAAAGTCATTTTTCACCACAAACGAGACGAAAAAAACATTTCGGGCAGGCATTGCTGCCCGAAAGTTTTATCTACTCAACAGATTAAGCCCACTTTACAAGGGCGAAATCCATACGGTGGGGCAAGCGGTCGTTCTTGGGATATACACGCAATGCAACATCGAACGAACCCGTACGTGCAGGTGTATAATCGATAGAGAATGTTACCTCCTGACCATTTACCGACTTTATCTCCAAAGGCTTGGTCGCTACCACATTTACGGGCTCGCCAGCCTCGATCTGCTTAGCTACAACCAACTCCACGCCCAGATCCTCCGAACGCAAGTTTGCCACGTCGAGAGTAACCTCGTAGAGATATTTCTTATCAACGAAGATTGCCTCATTATCCAGCTCAACGCGCTGAACACCAAGGATCTTCACATTATCCCATGCAGCCGATACCTTGCGCTTCCATGCAGCCATCTCGCGAGCCATACGGTAGTTGTTCTCCACCATCTGCGCCTTACGAACAGCCAACTTATTGTAGAAACGATCCTCGTAGTCGATCAACTGACGGTTCATCGTAAAGTTAGAAGCGATATCAGCTACGCACTTCTTAACGGCTGTAACCCAACGGTGGGGAATGCCATCCTCGCCACGATCGTAGTACATGGGCACGATCTGATCCTCGATAGTATTGTAGATCATCTCGGCATCGAGCTCATTCTGGAAGCCCTGGTCGGCGTATGAACGCTCCATAGGAAGCATCCAGCCAGCGCCCTCCTTGTAGCCCTCAACCCACCAGCCGTCGAGTACAGAGAACTGCATTACACCGTTCATTACACACTTCTCGCCTGAAGTACCCGATGCCTCCAAAGGACGGGTAGGAGTATTCAACCATACGTCAACACCCTGAACCATGCGACGAGCCCGCTCCATATCGTAGTTCTGCAGGAAGATGATCTTGCCAACGAACTCAGGCATCTTCGATACCTCAACGATACGCTTGATGAGATCCTGACCGGGGATATCGTGCGGGTGAGCCTTACCGGCGAAGATGAACTGCACGGGACGCTCCTTATTATTTACCAGTGCTGACAGGCGCTCCAGGTTTGTGAAGAGCAGGTGAGCACGCTTATATGTAGCGAAACGACGCGCAAAACCAATGGTAAGCACATCGGGGCGGATGCGCTCAACGATCTGTACCATCTGGCGAGGTGAGTCGCAACGCACCTGCTTGGGATCGCTGTAACGAGCACGGATGTGGTTGATCAAACGCTCCTTAAGTACTACGCGCTCCTTCCACAACTCGGCATCGTCGATCTTGTGAACACCCTGCCATGCGGGGATATTATATACGTGAGAGTTGAAGCCCTCGGGGAAGTAACGCTCGTACAAACGACGAAGGTTAGACGCTACCCATGTGGGGAAGTGAACACCATTTGTTACGTAGCCGATGTGCAACTCATTCTTGAAGTAGCCAGGCCACATGTTACCCAGGATATCCTTTGACACCTCGCCGTGCAACCACGATACGCCGTTAACCTCCTGTGACAGGTTACAAGCCAATGCCGACATAGAGAAACGCTCGTTGGGGTCGTTGGGGTTGGTCTTACCCAGGTTGATGAACTGCTCCCATGTAATACCCAAAACATCGGGATAGTGCGACATATACTGACGCATCATTGACTCG
This sequence comes from Alistipes sp., assembly GCA_017391665.1. GTDB lineage: Bacteria > Bacteroidota > Bacteroidia > Bacteroidales > Rikenellaceae > Alistipes. The sequence goes on from JAFOXS010000355.1 coordinate 5,179, forward strand.
GGGAATGCATCGTGACCTGCGGGCACGGGAGTATGTGTTGTAAAGAGCGATGATGCACGTACAACCTCCATAGCCTCCGAGAACGACAAGCGCTTCTTTGAGATGAGGTTGCGGATACGCTCAATACCGATAAAGGCTGCGTGACCCTCGTTGCAGTGATATACCTGCTGCTTGATACCCATCTTCTCCAGGGCGCGGATACCACCTACACCGAGCAAGAGCTCCTGCTTGAGACGGTTCTCCCAGTCGCCACCGTAGAGGTAGTATGTAATCTGACGATCCTCGTCGCGGTTTGCCTCATAATCGGTATCCAGAAGGAAGAGGTCGGTGCGACCTACCTGGCAACGCCATACGCGAGCCGACAAAGTACGGCCGGGGAATGCAATCTGGATAGTCACCCAGTTACCAGCCTCATCACGCACGGGCGAGATGGGCAACTTGGCGAAGTTCTGTGCCTCGTATGTTGCAACCTGGCTACCCTGAGCCGAGAGCTGCTGAGTGAAGTAACCGTAACGGTACAGAAGACCTACGGCAACCATAGGAACGTTCTTATCCGATGCCTCCTTCAGGTAGTCACCAGCCAATACACCCAGACCACCAGAGTAGATCTTCAGTGATGAGTGCAAACCGTACTCCATTGAGAAGTAAGCGATCTTGGCGCTCTTACCATCGGGCTCCTCGGTCATATATGCCTCCAGCTGTGCGGCTACATTATCCAGACGAGCGAGGAACTCCTTATCGTTCTGCAGCTCGTTGATGCGCTCCAGTGTAAGCTTGTCGAGCAATGCGATGGGGTTGCGATCTACGGCGTTCCACAAAGTGGGGTCGATAGACTCGAACAAATCGCGAGCATCCTGAGTCCAGCTCCACCACAAGTTGCGAGAGATGGTCTCCAGCGCGCTCAGACGTGAAGGCAGACGCTTCTCCACCATCATACGGTGCCAAGAGGGCTTGTTAGAGGTGAGCTGCTGACGAACGAAGTTGATCTGCTCGGTGTAGCTACCACCATCCTCAGTTGCAGTGTTGCTGATGCGGGCTGTAGAGTTCTCCAAAGCCTCGGCATAGGCACGCTCATAGTGCTTGTAGAACTTCTCCCACAAGGCTTTCTTTGAGAGGTTGCAAGCACCCTGACGTACAGCAGCGAGCTGCTCCTGGTCGAGCTGCATAAAGCGCAACACGGCAGCTACGATCTGCTCAACAGCGTAAGCGTCGTTGTTGTCGTCGCGGCTGATAACCTCAACACCCTCGTGGTCGGCCTGCTTAACAGCCCAGAGACCGAAACCTGAGAGGTTTGATGTAATGGTAGGCACTGAGAATGCCACTGACTCCAGCGGAGTGTAGCCCCAGGGCTCATAGTATGAGGGATATGCCGTAAGGTCCATACCTGAGAGCATCTCATAGTAATTCATATTGAACACACCGTCCACACCGTTCAGGTATGAAGGTACGAAGATAACCTTAACCTTAGAATCCTTCGACTCCAGCACGCTGCCACGGATTGACTGCGATACGGGATCCCACTGACGATTCTCGAGGTAGTGAGTAGAGTACTTCCACTGCTTCTCGTCGATAGCCTGTTCCTTGTCTGCGAGGTGACGAACCAAATCGGCACGGGGACCGTTGTTGGCAGCAGGAACGGTAACATAAGCCAGAATCTCACGATCCAGAGCGCATGAAGCCAGACGCTTCAATGACTCCATGAACAGATCCAGGCCCTTGTTGTGATACTCATAGCGACCGCTTGTACCGACAATCAGGGGCTCCTTCTCGAACTTGGTGCCGTAGCAAGCCTCGGCAACCTCGATCATAGCCTTGCGAGCTGCAGCACGCTTTGTGGTGTACTCTTCACCCTGCCATACGAAGTCGTTCTCGAAGCCGTTGGGAGTGATGTGGGTAACCTCGCGACCAAGCAGATACTTACACTCGTTAGCCGTGATGTCGCTCACGGTAAGGAATGCATCGTGGTACATAGCCGCCATCTTCTCGATAGAGTGCTTTGCCGTCACGTTGTAGCGGCGAGCCAGGTCGTCAGCGTTGAACTTGTGCAGGTCAGAGTAGAGTGCAAGGCCATTGCCTGCAATGCAGCGACCCGCTACGGTTGCGTGTGTAGTGAAGACAGTTGCAACACCTGTGGCGTTCTTGCGGAGGTAGAGACCACCCGATGCGGTCATCCACTCGTGGAAGTGTGCTACCACCTTGTCTGCCGATGAGCAGAAGTTCTCAGCGTAAGACTTGATAACCATACCTGCAGCGTGGCCGAAGAGCACGGGCTCAACGTAATCCCACTGGCCAGAGATTGAGTCTACGTGATAATCCTCCCACAAACGCTTCAGCACATCATCCTTCTGTGAGATGAGCGACTTGAAGTCGATAAGTATTGCAATGGGACGGCCCTCAACATTCCAGCGGCCTATGCGAACGCGGATACCCTCCTCATAGAGGCTCTCGCGCCAAGCTGTCATAAGTGTATCGTCAGCCTCAAACTCGGGGTTCTGGCTCTCCTGCATAAGATCGGGACCAACGACGATGTAGTTATCGCCCATGCGCTTGGTAACCGTCAATGCCTTTGTTGCAATTACGGTGTGGATACCTCCCACCTTGTTGCATACCTCCCAACTCACCTCAAACAAGTGGTCGGGCATTTGATTCATGTTACTCATAAAATATTTCTGTTAGTTATGATTCTATTATATATAATGTATGCAGATGCATACGGCAGAAAATCGGTGCAAAGATAATACTTATATTGCTATAAAACCAATGTTTACGCCTTTATTAAAATAAATTAACAATAAATTAATAAATTTTATTAATTACACTTCGAAAAGTGATTCGATAACCGCATCAGAGAGCAGAAAACGCTCTGCCAGAATATAAATTTGTCTGTCATTTACAACCACATCACCCGAGAGTTGCCACCTCCTCGCGGCGGCAGTTATCTGCTCACGAGCTACCCGTCCGAAACGCTGCTCGAGTTGCTCGAGATCTATCCCTTCAGCACAGCGCAATGCCGTCATAACATACTCATTGCGGTGATCCAGCTCGCTCAGGTGCTCCAACTCGTAGCGGCGCTCGCCGGCATACTCCGCAACAGGTTGCACACACCAGCGACGCACCTCACCATTGAATGAGTGAGCCCCACTGCCTATGCCGAGATACTCCGCACCATGCCAATATGAGGAGTTGTGGCGCGAACGAAAACCCTCGCGGGCATAGTTCGACACCTCGTAGTGCTCATATCCCGCCTCAGTCAGACGACGGTGCACAAGAGCATACTCGCGCTCGCTACGCTCCTCATCAACCACTCGCATCTGACCACGCAACATGCGGCGATGAAAAGCAGTGCCCTCCTCGATAGTCAAATGGTATGCCGAAACATGCTGTACATCCAGCTTAAGAGTCTGCTCAAGACTCCGCTCAAGCACACTCTCATCAAAACCATCGACGCCGAAGATAAGGTCGATGGTGATATTCTCTATGCCGGCGTCCTGCAGTCGTTTTACCGCCTCGACAGCCGTTGCAGCCGTATGGCGACGATTCATAAAACGCAACTCCGCATCATCGAAGGACTGAACACCAAGACTTATACGGTTAATAGAGGTCGTGCGCAGTGCCTCAACATACTCTTTTGTGACGTCATCGGGATTGCCCTCAAGGGTCAGCTCCTCAACACGTGAGCAGTCCCACAACCGAGCAGCATGGTCGATAAGTTCCTGAATACGTGCAGGGGCTACAAGCGAAGGCGTACCACCGCCGAAATATATAGTGCGAATGTGGCTATCATGCAGAAAGTCACGTTGCTCATCCATCTCGGCATGCATAGCCTCAATGGCCATGGGCAGATGTCCAAGGTCAGCAACGCGAAAAAAATCGCAGTAGGCGCAGATGCGTCGGCAGAAAGGTATGTGAAAATATAATCCAGCCATTGAGTCGCAATTGACATAAAAGGACAAATATACCGAAATTATCAGAAAAAAGCAATTTGATGGCGATTTTGAGGAGCAATTATTTTCGCCACCATATCGCAGTGTTAAGAAAATGATAAATTTTAGGGTTTTTGACACTTCGCTCTTCCACAATTCAAATAGTTTACCTATTTTTGTACCGCTGAAAAACGGCTTGGAGTCGGGAATTCAGAGGCGGGCCCTGAGCTCGCAGTTACGACGAACAGAAAATTAGTAGTTTAACTTAAATATTATTTAAAAAATTATGGCAAAAATTGATTTGACTAAGTACGGCATCACCGGTACTACTGAGGTTGTTTACAACCCCTCTTACGATGAGTTGTTCCGCGAGGAGACTAAGTCTTGCTTGACTGGCTTCGATAAGGGCGTTTTGACCGAGATGGATGCTGTTAACGTAATGACTGGTGTTTACACTGGCCGTTCACCTAAGGATAAGTTCTTCGTAATGGACGAGACTTCAAAGGACACTATCTGGTGGACTTCTGAGGAGTACAAGAACGACAACAAGCCTGTAACTGAGGCTGCTTGGGCTGAGTTGAAGGAGTTGGCTTCTAAGGAGCTCTCTAACAAGAAGCTTTATGTTGTTGATACATTCTGCGGCGCTAACGAGAACAGCCGTTTGAAGATTCGTTTCATCATGGAGGTTGCTTGGCAGGCACACTTCGTAAAGAATATGTTCATTCGTCCTACTGACGCTGAGTTGGAG
>JAFOXS010000001.1 GCA_017391665.1 Alistipes sp.
CAAATCATGGACGAAATCAACAGATTTTAGATGAATTGTTTGGCACAGTGGTGTCTGAGGATGAAGAGGAGATAGAATATGAGGGATTAGGGGAGGATAGGGATTTTGGTATTGATGATTGGGAAGAAGAGGATGATAAGGGCAGGATAAATAGAAAAATTGATAAAAAAGAGGATAAAAAAGAGAATAGAAAAGAGAATATGTTAGAGCCGGAATACCGGCAAAAGAGACGCCGGGGAAAGTGGTGGTACATTGCGCTGATATTTGATGTAATAGTAATTATTTGTATTACTTATCTTGTTGTTTTGTTGATGACAAGGGGACTGAATTCGAAAGGTTTGGACCGCGTGGGCATGAGCGCCGAGAAGGACGGCATCATGACTACGGTCTATCTGCCAACGGTGCTGGAGGATTATCTCGCGGAGGTAGCGACATCTGAGGGCAAAAAGGCTCACCGACTTGGCTGCAGCGGCATTGATGGTGTGGCCTTCGGTCCCAAGTTCGGTTCGACCTCGGGCAAGGAGTATCTGACCGTTGCCTATGGAATATACAGCGAGAAGGATCGCTCGGATAACGACTACCAGGTGCTGTTGCAGTACGACACCGAGAAGTGGGCGAAGTATGAGCGCACACTTTCGCAGGACGACATGCACCAGATGGGTCCCCGAAAACCCGCAGGGCAATACTTTGTCTTTACGGGCAACACAACCTACGGAGTGCAGAATCTCGAATACGACCCCTTCACCGAGGCATGGCTGATGGCCGTGTACAAGGGCGTGAAGGAGCACTACCCCAACTACACGCTATTTGCAGCCGACGCCAAGGCTCGCCCCGCAAAGCAGACGCTGCAGGGCATTCCATACATTAAGAAGGGCTTTGTCGTACCGCTCAAGGCTGAAGGATTAAAAGATGCAACGACAGGCATCCGCGGCTGGATGTGGGGCGTAGGCTCGACGGGTATGGCTGCGCTGGGCGGGGGTTACTACTACTTCTCGCACAACTATAATTCGGAGCAGGGACAGGGCAGTACAATACGTATGTATCGCTACACCGATCGCGAGGACGAAGCATTTGAGGAGGTTAAATAATGGATCGCACAAAGGCCATAGAGGAGATTGAGTGGTACCGCCAGCTGGTGGTACGCAAACTGCGTACGTGGGGACGTGACGTGCATCCCGAAGTGAAACGTATTCTCATTGATAATATCGACGAGGTGGCTGCACACAGCTCCTCACTACAATATAAGGAGGAGAAGGATGGCTACTACATAGGTCAGATGGATGAGGATGGTCTGCGCCACGGCTACGGTATCTTCACCCGCACCACCGATAAGCGCGACCGCTGGGTTATGCAGGCCGGTTACTGGCAGGAGGGACGTGCCATGGGTACGCATACGCTCTATGACTCGGATTGTCCCGAGAGACTCCACTATCTGGCAGCAATGCACTTCCTGGGTGAGCGCCGCCGCGAACGAGGCATGGTGGAGATAACCATATCGGAGAGAGGCATCGACACGCGTCCTCGCAAATATCGTCGCTGGGAGGGTTTCTCGCTTTCGACACTGCTTGTGGGCGGAATGATCATCTATGTCTTCCTGCTGGCCACAATCCGCAATGCAAAACTGAGTCTTATTATCGTGGGATTCATCGCCGCACTATACCTTCTGGGTGCACTGCGCGGCCGCGACTAATCTACATTCCCTTACGGGCAATCACCCACGCAAGCCAATTATAGAGATTATACGCCCAGCCTCGCATACTCGCAGGCAGAGCATTGAACAGACGTATCTTTCGCTCGATACGTTTCGACAGGCGGTTATATGAGAAGAAGCGCAGAGCCCGTCTGGCCGCATCGCTTCCACCCCGCACGCACTCTACCAAAGCCTTACCCAAAGCTACGCGAGCAACATATTCGTTGCTCATATCATCAGCCGACACATCATACAGATCCTCGAACGAAAAGCGAGTCTGCTCGGCACGATAGATCGCCGCCGAACGGTTCTCCGCCGTGCGCGAATAGATGACGGCAGCATGAGGCGAAAAGGCCACCTTTGCCGAGCGTGCTATCCTGGTCCACAGATATTGATCCTCGCCCATACGCATACCCCCGGGGAAACCGCCCAGCGAGAGTGCCAGCTCGCGGTTGAGCGTGGTGGCTGATGGGATCAGCACATAGCAAGTCATCGAGAGAGAGAAGAAATCGACCACTCCCTCCTGCCGTGGAAAGCTACCCAACGTGCGGCGGCCATCGGTCTCAACCCAGAAACCCATGCCATAGGCTCCGCAGTCGGGATATGCCGAAATGAGGCTCTCCACTCGCTCGAGATAATCCTCCTCCCACACATCATCTCCATCGAGCAGTGCCACCCAGCGTCCCGAAGCCTCAGCCATGGCGCGGTTGCGCGCTGCGCTCACACCCTGATTCTGCTGACGCAGAAGGCGAACCAATGGAGCATTAAGACTCTGGACTATCTCGGCAGAGCCATCTGTCGAGCCATCATCCACAACAATGATCTCGCGCGGCTGCACGCGCTGACACACTACCGAGCGCAACGTGCGACGGATTGATGAGGCCTTGTTGTAGAGAGGTATGATAACCGATATGTCGGATGCAGGATTCATAGTATTGCAAATTTAATAAACTATCGCTAATTTTGCAATAGAGTAAAATTGACCGCCATGCGTCTGAGTGAAAAAATAATTGCCGCACTGCAAAACACCTTCGATACCCTTCTTTTCTTCGCCACGATGGCTGCGAAGGAGGATTTTGTGAATCATATCAAGCGTGCGGGTGCTCCCTCGATGAATCCCTCACGCCGCCTGGCGATCCTTGGCAATGGTCCCTCGCTCAGGGAGCAGATGCCCAAAATCATTGCCCAAAGGGAGTGGGAGAAGGCCGATATGCTGGCAGTGAATTTCTTTGCCCTGAGTGACGAGTTCGCTGTAATCAAGCCAGCGTACTACGTCATCTCCGATCCGATGTTCTTTCGTGCGGCAGGTCACTCGGATCGTATAGATGCATTGTACAAGGCTCTTGCCGAGCGGGTTACTTGGCCAATGACGCTATACGTACAGTACTACAATCCCGAACATTTCGACTACGCATCGGCCATCGGCCACAACCCCAACATACGCATCGTGCGATTCCACTCGACCGTATTCCACGGTTTTCGAAAGGTGGAGTTCTGGTGCTATCGCCATGGTCTGGGATCGGGCAACTTCGGCACCGTGGTGCAGAATGGCGAGTTTATAGGTATATTGCTCGGCTACAAGCAAATCGAGCTATATGGCGTGGATCACACCCTGCTCGAGGGGCTGATGGTTGACGAGAAGAATCGTCTCTGCCGCATCAAGAGCCACTACTACGACACCGAGCAGGCTGCAGCCGAGCCCATATACGTCAATGCCACCAATCCGCCACGACCCTACACAATGTATAGCTATCTGGCCGAGACAGCCGAGCTGTTCCGTGGTCACGAGGTACTCAGCGACTGGGCCCAGGAACAGGGCGTAAGAATCATCAACCGCACCGAGGGGTCAATGATCGACGCTTACGAGCGAGAAGCAATGAAATAAAGGAGGCTGTCACAAGGGACAGCCTCTCTCTTTTTAATATGCCCAGAATGGTAAGTCGGGGTCAATTACGCCCTGAGCCAGCACTCCCGAAGGCAGGTAGAAGAGATATGCCTCACTCTCCACACCGAGGTAGAAGCCATCGGCAACAATGAGATACTGAAGGGCATCTATGCGTTCGACCTGAATCACATCATCGACAATCCACGTAGCATA
>JAFOXS010000335.1 GCA_017391665.1 Alistipes sp.
CACCACAGCACAACCTGCGAAGTTCTCCAGACCCTCCTCCAGCGCACGCAGTGTATTTACGTCGATATCGTTGGTGGGCTCATCCAGCAAAAGCACATTACCCTCCTCCTTCAGAGCAAGGGCCAGGTGCAAGCGGTTGCGCTCACCACCCGACAACATACCGCACTTCTTCTCCTGATCCGCGCCGCTAAAGTTAAAGCGAGCAACATATGCACGAGAAGGAATCTGACGGTTGCCCAGCGTGATAAGGTCAGAGTTCTGCGAGATAACCTCATAGACGGTCTTCTCGGGGTCGATAGACTTATGCTGCTGATCAACATATGCAAGCTTCACGGTCTGACCTACGGTGAACGTTCCCTCGGTAGCCTCCTCCAGACCCATGATCATACGGAATAGGGTAGTCTTACCCGTACCGTTGGGGCCGATAACACCCACGATACCTGCGGGCGGAAGCTTGAAGTCCAGTCCCTCATATAGGATGCGGTCGCCAAATACCTTCTTCACGTTGTTGGCCTCGATAACCACATCGCCCAGACGGGGACCGTTGGGGATGAAGATCTCGAGCTTCTCCTCCTTCTGCTTTACATCCTCGTTCATAAGCTTGTCGTAAGCCGACAGACGAGCCTTGCTCTTGGCACGACGACCCGAGGGTGACATGCGTACCCACTCAAGCTCGCGCTCAAGGGTCTTTCTGCGCTTCGACTCCTGCTTCTCCTCCATAGCCAGACGCTTGGTCTTCTGATCGAGCCAGCCTGAGTAGTTACCCTTCCAGGGGATACCCTCGCCACGGTCGAGCTCAAGAATCCAGCCCGCTACGTTATCAAGGAAGTAACGGTCGTGCGTAACGGCAATAACCGTACCCTTATACTGCTGCAGGTGCTGCTCCAGCCAGTCGATAGACTCGGCATCGAGGTGGTTGGTAGGCTCATCCAAAAGAAGCACATCGGGCTGCTGCAACAACAGACGGCACAGCGCCACACGGCGACGCTCACCACCCGAGAGCACCTTCACGCTCTGGTCAGGATCGGGACAACGCAGCGCATCCATAGCACGCTCCAGCACGCTATCCAGCTCCCAGCCATTCACCTGATCGATCTGCTCATATACTACGCCCTGACGCTCGATGAGTGCATTCATCTCATCGTCCGACATGGGCTCACAAAGCTTCATGTTAATCTCCTCATACTCCTTCAGAAGGGCTACCGTAGCGGCGCAACCCTCCTCTACGATCTCGCGTACGGTCTTCTCATCGTCGAGCTGCGGCTCCTGCTCCAGGTAGCCAACTGAGTAACCGGGTGCAAATACCACCTCGCCCTGATAGTTCTTGTCGATGCCGGCGATGATCTTCATCAGGGTAGACTTACCCGAACCGTTAAGACCGATAATACCGATCTTAGCGCCATAGAAGAACGAGAGATAAATGTTGTTCAAAACTTTTTTCTGATTGGTGAAGGTCTTCGATACGCCCACCATCGAAAAGATAATTTTTTCGTCTGCCATATTTGTTATGTTTTTATTATATTCGCGTATATATTTTGCAAATATACAAAACTATCGCATCAAAACCAACTTTTACCTCATTTTACCTTGATTATATATAGCGACCGTCGCATTATAAGTCGCATTAATAGTGAGATAAATTTTTATAATAGAAAACTACTTGACACGCTCCTATTTTCAATTATCTTTGCAATAGGAAAAACAAAACAATATTTAATTACACATAAAACAGACAAAACTATGAAAAGCATTAAAGGAACTTTAACTGAGAAGAATCTTTTGAAATCATTTGCAGGCGAGAGCCAGGCACGTAACCGCTATACTTTCTTCGTAAGTGTAGCAAAGAAGGAGGGCTTCGAGCAGATCTCAGGCGTATTCATGGAAACTGCCGAGCAGGAGAAGGAGCATGCCAAGCGTTTCTTCAAATACTTGGAGGGTGGCGACGTGGAGATTACCGCTACATACCCAGCCGGCAAAATCGGCACCACAGCCGAGAATCTTGTAGCAGCAGCTGCAGGAGAGCACGAGGAGTGGGATGTTCTCTACGCTGAATTCGCCCGCGTAGCTGACGAGGAGGGCTTTGCTGATATCGCTGAGACTTTCCGTCAGATCGCAAAGGTTGAGGCCGAGCACGAGCGACGCTACTTGACATTGCTTGAACGCGTTAGCAATGGTACAGTATTCGTACGCGACAACGAGATCTGGTGGCAGTGCCGCAATTGTGGTTACACAATGCTCGCGAAGGAGGCTCCCATCAAGTGCCCCGCTTGCGCCCACCCGCAGTCATTCTTCGAGCCGAAGAAGGAGAATTACTAAATCTCGAGTCCAAACGACGACTCTCCTGACGTAGGAAAACATAACAACCTAACCACTGACGAGGCATAAGTCGGAAGGGTAGGAGTTTGAACGGTGAGATCGGTGCTATGCCTTTTCTCCACTGACTCAGGATAGCGCCAAATATAAAATTAGTAGTGATTTGTTATTAGATGGTGAGGTTGTCCCACGTGGGCAACCTCCTTCTATATACCAATGTGATCGGAAATATCCTGCATAAAGCGGTCGTAACGACGGCGTGAATCTGCACTCATTGGAATCGTGTCACCCACCTCGCGCGGCATCACAGCATAGTCGGGCAGATGAACCCACACCGGTTCGAGCGTAACATTCAGACTCTTTCTCTGGTTAAAGCTTTCGTTTAATAAGATGCTGTCAACTAACTCTACATCAATAGTTGCTATCAGGCCGCCATCACGATAGCGAGTGCGCTGATTCGACACGAAATTACCCAGCGAAAACAACGTCACACGCCCCAGCGAATCCTTCTCCATAGGCTGCACAACATGAGGGTGTGAGCCAATGATAATCTCCACGCCATGACGCTTTAAAAACTCCGCCATCGCACGTTGCTCCCTATTTGGCGTGCGCTCATATTCATTGCCCCAATGCACAAATGCCATAATAAAATCGACCTCCTCGCGCGAGATAGAGGCTATGTCGCGAGCCATTAAAACCGTATCCAGCCGATTGACTATGCGCCCTTTGGGAGTAGGAATTCCATTGGTGCCGTAGGTGTAATTAAGCAGTGCAAAGCGTATGCCGCAACGCTCCAGGTAAAGGATGTTATTAGCCAGATAATCAACACTATCCTTGAAGGCTCCCGTGTGCATTATTTTTGCCTCTTCGAGAATATCCACGGTCGAAGCAATGCCTCGGCCTCCTGCATCACAGCAGTGATTGTTTGCCAGTGCAGCCACATCCACGCCCGCATCCTTTAGCGCCTGAGCCAAAGCCGCTGGCGAGCGAAAAGCAGGGTAGCCCGAATAGGGGCCTTTGACCGACAGGGTAGTCTCAAGATTTACCATAGCAAGGTCGGCGGAGCGAAACCTCTCGCCCACATAACGAAACATAGGCTCGTAGTTATAAGTTACGCTATCAGCCTGAAGCGCCGACAGCAGCTGCTCATCATGCTGCATCAGATCTCCTGCCACAACTATTCGCGCACGACGCACCTCGGTTCGCGCCTGAGGCTCCTCTGTTTCAACGGCACGCGGAGCAAAGAGAAAGGGCAGGAGTGCCGCCACAAACATCAGCAGTATGGCCATGGAATTCTTCATGGCATAAAATTAATAAAAATATCGCTATAAAAAAAAGCGGGCAACCAAAACTGTCACCCGCTCACCAATTCGATAATAAAATAAGTCGATTCTACGCTCGAAGGCATTATCTCGTTAGAAATAGTACTGCACCATCATACTCAGGCGGTTAGCCTCACCCATCTCGCCATTCATATTCTTTCGCGAGCCATGCAGATACTCCAGCGCCAGGCGGCAGTTGTCGGTAAGCTGCAGGAACACATTTCCGAAGATGTAGCTGCCTCGTTTGTACTGATTGTCGGCAAAGTAGCCATTATGGCGTTCCACACGAACCGTCGAGTAACCACCCGAAACCCACAGGTAAGAGGGGATGATATTGACCTGACCCGCAGCCTGCCAAGCCCACATGGGCATGGTTTGTATGCTCTCTGTATTGGCGGGGTTGGGCGTAAAGTCAAGACCACTGCCAGTCAAATCCTGAATATAAGGGGTGATGCCCTGACCATAGATCGCATTGCCGTAGAGCGTAAACCAGCGACCAAACTCCACGCGAGTGCTGGCCTGCACACCCCAGCCGAAGAGGCTTGTATTCTCGTTTGTCAGTTTATTGTGCAGATACATATTACGGAATACGGCCGATGCACGGAAGTGGCTCTGGCGATTCTCGCCCCACGCATATTGCAGATATACAGGGAAGTCGGGTACACGCTGCGCCAGCGACTGGAAGTGGTTGCCATATGTTCCACTCACCTTCGGCATCTCGGCTGCCACGCCGGCACGCATATGGTCGTCGAGAAAATCTATCTCGTAGCGCAACAATGTGGCATAGTTGAAGTTGTAGGCGTTAGGGCCCTGGTGGTCGATAGTCTCGGGTGCAGCCAGCAGGTCACAGAAGGTCGTGACATCGCGACCAGCCGTGAAGCCCATCATCGAAACGTAGGCCGAGCGCAGATGAGGCACATACGAAAACTCCTCGCCACCGCGGAAATCCATATCGATATACGCCACCACACGGCCCAGTATATCGGAGTTGATTACCGCCTTGGTGTACAGACGCGATGCCGTAGCATCCATCATCACGCGCTGACGGTTAGCAAAGCTCGCCGACATAGGAATGTCGTAAGGGATGAAATCGATATTATCGACCGCACCCTTAAAATCGTAACTCGTACGGAAGTTTATCTCGCCACCAATACCGAGCATAAAGCGTTTGTTCTTGGTCGAAAAGATAAACTGCGGATTGTGCATCTGCTGAAATCCATCGCGGCGTGTGGCCTCGAACTCCTCGATAACCCAGTCAGTCTGCTCACCATCATTGCCGCTCTGTTCGGCTGCAACGATGTAAACATTTGGCTTACTGCGTGAGTGTCGGTTGCCGTAGTGTTGTGCCGAGGCACTGCCGACCATAAGCGTAGCCAACAAAAGTGTTGAAAAAAGTCTAATTGTTTTCATAAGCGGACAGTTTTAGTCTATTCTAAATTTTGTTTGTATCTTTGCTCAATCTGCGATGTGTCTTGCACCCTCGAAGAATGGCTCGCAGAAGATTTTTTACAACTTATATGCCAAATGG
>JAFOXS010000119.1 GCA_017391665.1 Alistipes sp.
ACCTGACGGCCATCCTGCATGGCCACGACGGTTACGTAACTGATGTAGTTGCCCGACTCGTCGACGACGCTTCCGCGTAGCATCTGGGGCTGCTCGGTTTGAGAATAATTTTCCATCGCCTCGCCCTCTGCCTTTGCCACCTGGGGCAAGGCAAAGAGCAACATAGCGATCAATGCAATAAAAGATAAGTGTTTCATAGTTGAGTTAATGTTTTATTTGTATTAGTTGAGTGTTTCTTCTTATTAATCGTGTAATGGCAGATAGGTTGCCAAATACTCGTTCATCTTATCATATAGTAGTTTCGCGCACTCCCTATCGCGATGTAGGCCATGCCCCGAGCGCGGGAAAACAATAAAATCGTGCTTCACGTCACAACGCTCCAACGCCTCACGCAGTGGCTCTGCAACGGCAAAGGGTACAACCTTATCCAAACGACCATAGGCACCGAGCGTGGGCACGCTACGCTCCGAAACGAGCAGCGCTGGCGAGATGAGCCGTTGCACGTTTCTATACTCTCCGCTCTGCATCATCTGCGGTGTGATATCTGCCCCCGTCATCATCTTTAACCATACGGCTGCTGCCTCGGCCTGCTCCACATCGGAGTAGTCGGCCGTATCATTTCCCATCCAAAAGGCAGGCTCAAAGGTAGTAGGACCTACCATCGAGATAACGGCCTTGACGGGTATGGGCGAAGAGTCCGCATCACGATAGGCATATATCAAAGCCAAACACGCGCCTGCCGAGCCGCCCGCGATAATCATCCCATCGAGGGGATAGCCCCTCTTTTCGGCCTCGGCCTTCACTACAGTCATCGCCCGCTTAACGTCGAGCGACATTGAATAGACATTATGCGCTATATCCTCATCGGTCGGCATTGCGTAGTTGATTCCCGCGGCAACGTAACCCTTCGAGCAGAACCACTGCAGGATATCCTTATCGCCTGACTTGTCGCCCATCGTAAAGCCACCAGCGTGGAGATAGACCACCAAGCCATACTTTTCGCGCGAGGAGTCTGCTGGCAAGTAGAGGTCGAAGTTATGCGCATAGTGCTCACCATACGCAATATCTACTACGGTGCTACCCACCTCATCGCTCCACTCCACCTTTGGCGAAAACGAAGCAGAAACCTTCGAACTGATAATTGCCGTCAAGGTGGCAGATAGCACGAATACCACACAACAAAGCAGTATAAACCAAACTCTTTTCATTAGAATAGACTGCCTCCTAACAGTAGATTAAGAACTACAATAGGGCCAAAGTATCCCACCACCGCACCTGCCACCACCGTAGCGGCAAGGATTAGGATTTGTCGTCGCGAGAGAATCTTTTTCATATATTTTGTAATAATTGAGTGCTTATTCTATGAGCGAGAAACCTTACTAAATCTTCCCTCGCGCATAGCGTAAAGCTTGTGCTGAACGGGTAAAAACAGAGTATCTTCTCGCTGTTTGCTGATGCAAATATAGAAACTTTTCACTACTTTGCAAAACAAACTACCTATTTTTTCATACTTTTTTCCTATGCCTACATTTATCGTTTTACAAACCTGCGGCACACTTTATATAATAATAAAACCATTCATCACCACAGAGATAATCACGATCTAATATGGTTATTCATAAAAATATAAATGTTTTTCAATTCTTTTTTATCGCTTTTCGATAACAAAGGTAGTTATAAAATCGTTCCGTGCAAATTTTTCTGCAGATTTTTTCACTCCCACTTTATTATTAGTCGCAAAACAAACAAGAAAAACTACACTATAGACAATATTATTTTTCGACAATCGCCGCTCATACACCAGAACAAAAAAAGAGGTCTTGCGACCTCTTTTAACATTTATGATAAATCCCCTTAGAAACGGAACGTACAACTCAGACCGAAGCTACCGAAGCCATCGCCCCAGCTATCGTTGAAGAGGAACACCGTCGGACGATAGTCAACAGCCAGCGTAATGGGTGCGCCACTGAAGTGAATACCAAATGCCACGTCACCTGCCACACCGAGATTGAAATTGTCCTTCAGGATACCAACAGCACCACCGACACCGGCCTGCAAGAACCAGTTACCAGCACTGGGTGTCCAATTTGCCCAGTTGAAGCACTCCCAGTCGTAGATTACCGTACCGAAGAAGTTGCCGTCGAAATCAAAAAGACCAGCGTTTACCTTCAAAACGTCACCCGATCCGAAGTAACGCTCATACTGCAACTCTGCGCCGCTACCGGCACGAATACCCAAACCATTGCTCTGTGCAAAGGTGGTTGCAGCCAACATACAGAATACAGCTGCCAAAATCAATTTCTTCATACGCATTAGTATTTAATGGTTAATAATTCGCAAATAAGTATTTCACCCCTCAACAATCCGCCTTGGCGATATCAAAATAGTAAGTATTTCCCAAAATTAAGGATATATAATCCTGATAATCAGCTCTTAAAACAAGAACCCAAGCCGCACAACTCGAATATCATTATTCAAATAAACGCGTGTAACAAAGTTAACCATAATTTTTATTACTACAAATTTTCAGCAACATTTTTCTGTCGGCGATATCTCCAAAAAAAGCAGAGGAACAATTAAAAAATAAGATTTTAAGACAAAAACGAGGAAGAATCGGAAATTATTACTAACTTTAAATCCGTATACTATTTCACATACGAGCAAACAACTAAACAAACTATACGTATATGAGCGACAAAATTTCACGCGGCGACTTCCTGAAGAAATCAGGACTGGCCGCAGCAGGCGTAATGATGGGCGGTCTGGCATCGGCAGCCCCCACAGCAGAGCAGCAGGCAAAGGACAAGAAGGCTCGCTTTGCGAAATTGGGTAAGGTAAACATCGCATGGGTAGGTCTGGCTAACCGTGGCCGCGAGGTAATGCGCGAGTTCGAGAAGACAGGCATGGCCAACATCGTGGCTATGTGTGACGTGGATCTCAAGTCAAAGGGTTCGCAGGAGTCTATCGCAGCACACCCCAAGGCAAAGGTTTATACCGACTTCCGCAAGATGTTCGACGAGATGGGCTCGAAGTTCGAGGCCGTAGTTGTTGAGACTCCCGACTTCTCACACTTCCCCTGTGTAATGCTGGCGCTTAATCAGGGTAAGCACGTATATGTTGAGAAGCCCATGGGTCGCACATTCTACGAATGCGAGCTGATGATCGAGGCTGCAAAGCGTAATCCCCACCTTGTAACACAGGGCGGTAACCAGGGTCACTCTGACGCCAACTACTATCAGTTCAAGGCGTGGACCGAGGCAGGTATCATCAAGAACGTTACACACGTCGATGCTCATATGAACAACTCACGTCGTTGGCATGGCTACGATGTGAACATCGACCGTTTCCCGCAGGCAGAGCCTATTCCTGACGGTATGGACTGGGATTTGTGGCACACCACACAGCAGTTCCACGAGTTCAACTCGAAGTACCACCCCGGCAACTGGCGTTCATGGTACGATTTCGGTATGGGTGCTCTGGGCGACTGGGGTGCACACCTTATCGACACCATCCACGAGTTCCTGAACCTGGGTCTGCCGTACGAGATCACACCTGTTAAGTTCGAGGGCTGGAATACATATTTCTTCCCCATGTCATCGACCATCAACTTCAAGTTCCCGCGTCGTGGCGACATGCCCGCTATGGATATCACATGGTGGGACGGTATAGGTAACTATCCCCCTATCCCCGAGGGTTATGGCGAGTCGAAGATGGGTGCTGATGTTCCCACAATCGGTGGTCAGGCTGCTGCTGCATCGGCCGTTAAGATCAACCCCGGTACAATCATGTACTCTGACGAGTTGATCTTCAAGCGTGGCTCACACGGTGCTACCACCAGCATCATCCCCGAGTCGAAGGCTCGCGAGATGGCAAGCCGTCTGCCTGTTGTTCCCGAGCCCACATCGAACCACTACGAGAACTTCCTCCTGGCCGTTATGGGCGAGGAGAAGGCTCACTCTCCGTTCGAGGTGTTCGGTCCCTTGTGCCAGGTATTCTGCCTTGGCGTTATGGCACAGCGTCTTAACGAGAAGATTATCTTCGACCGCGAGACCAAGCGCATCGTAAACAACCGCTTTGCTGACGCTATGCTTACCAACACACCTCCCCGTAAGGGCTGGGAGGAGTTCTACAAGATGTAGTCAAACATACTCCTATAATAAAAAAGCCGCTCCATTTCGGAGTGGCTTTTTTTATAGTTCAAGCACCATAGCAATATCTTTTTCCCTGTCGCCCGTTCCCAGATCGTAACCATTCGAGAAATCAAGCTTACAGGAAGGCTCTCCGAAGCCGAATCGCTTGTAATACCCCAGAAGCTTTTCGTCTGCCGGTATCAGCATCACAGCTTTATATCCTCGCTCACGCGAAACATCTATCGCCTGACGAATCAACTCCGAGGCAAACCCCCGGCCTCGCCACTTCTCGTCCGTCGCAATAGCATAGAGATATGCCGTAGGGCCGTAATCTGTCTGCAACTCCACAATATTAAGCATCGCCACAACACTACCCTGCTCGCTGTGCGTCAGCAGATTTTCATCTCGATGTACATCTATAAAGAATCTATCCACATCTTCACGCCCATCGCCAAATACATCCATCCACAACGCGCGACACTCCACCTCTTTTTGGGTGAGTTCTCTTACGCCGATTTTCTCCTGCAGACGCACGGGATAAAACGATTGTTTCGAGCGACGCAGACCAGCAAGACCCATATCCTCCTCACGATTCACATAACGGAAGCCTCGCTCTGCAAGAGCACGCGCAAACGAGCGGTTTATCATAGGGAATATTCC
>JAFOXS010000115.1 GCA_017391665.1 Alistipes sp.
TGTTGTAGAGCCATCCTCGCCTGTCACCTCGCGCAAGGCCACACTCTCACGACGTGGCATAAGCGACAAAACAGATACTCCAGCACCAAGGGTAAGGTGATCATTCATATATTTGAGTGAAGCATAACCCTCGGGCCACAGATTCCAGCGAGCATAGTCATAACTCTTTCCATTGGGGCCATATGACGAGTCGTTGTGCTGAAAAACAGCTGCTAAGGTAGCGTGCGGATTTTCCACAATCTGTTGTCTTAGCTGCAACTGAGGCATACGCGATGCGGTGGCGAAGGGTGCACCTGCGCCATAGCCCGATATAGATGGCGCCACCTGAAACGAGGGGTGCCATGTCTGACCTACGACAAGTGCCGTACGCTGCCAGTCCAGCTGCAGATAGGCATGACGCACACGGAAGACCATATTATTGGTAGCAAAACCCACAAAGTCGGCTTCGAGTTTCGCCGACGATGCGGCACCGAATATCGTAGGGCCTGCCACATCAAGTCCCATACGCGTAGAGAATGCGATAAATATCGTGCGAGGCGTAGCATTGAGATCCTCACCCTCGGCGTTGAGCTTTTGATCCATGGGCATGATATTGAAAATATCGCCCGCCAGAGTTATACACTGACGTGTGTCGTACGACATATAGTTACGCACAAAACCATAGACCGAGAATTTGGTATCTTTGAGCGACTTCTGCACCGGTTCTGCCTCTTGCTCGGCACGTAGTTCAGCCAGCACCTCACGTTTGATCTCTGCCTTGATAGCCGAGAGCGAAAGGCTGTCGGTTTGTGCAAAAGCATCAACAATCAAAAAATGTATGAATATAATAGTCAGAAGGTATCGTTTCATTGAATGTTATTTTTGATTTGCAAAAATATAAAAAAACAGTCAAATAAGCCCTAAATTCACACACCAATAACCCATTGGGTTGTATAAATACAATATAATCACTATTTTTGCATAATATTAAAAAAGTTTTCCTGCTCATATGAGACGTACTCTAATAATGGTCATATCGGTTTTACTCATTGGCGTTGCAATCTTTTTGCATCGCATCATTACCACCGATAAGCCTATCGTCATCACGGAGGAGCAGGAGCAGGGCTATCATCTCAACGACTCGCTGGACAATTCACTATCCGATCTACCCACAACCAGACGCATGGAGCAGTACATTGAGCGCTGGATGTCGCGCAACGCCATCAAGGGTGCTTCGCTTGCCGTTATGCGCAACGAGCAGCTGATCTACTGCAAGGGTTTCGGTTGGGCCGACAAGGAGATGGAACGCAAAGCCAACGTGGGAGATATCTACCGCATGGCCTCGGCATCGAAACTTATCACCGCCGTAGGCATCATGAAACTCATCGACGAGGGACGCCTCACGCTCGACAGCAAGGTCTTTGGCCCCGAGGGTATCCTCTCGCACTTCACCGAGATTAAGGATAAACGCGCTCACAATATTACCGTACGCCATCTGCTGAACCACACCTCTGGCTTCAGCCGTCGCATGGGCGATCCCATGTTCCGCATTGCCGATGTCATGCGCTGGGAGGAGCTCAATACTACACCTACGGCTGACGAGCTCATCGCCTTCCAGTTGGGTCTGCGTCTGCGTGGCGCTCCGGGAGGCTCGGCTCAATACTCAAATGTGGGTTATCTGGTGCTATCTCGTGTAATTGAGCAGGTATCGGGTATGGGATATGAGGAGTATCTGCAGGAGCATGTTCTGTGGCCGGCTGGCTGCTACGATATGCACATTGCACGCAACTACTACAAGGATCGTTATCCGGGCGAGGTGAAGTATTACGGTCACGATGAGGAGCGCATAGAGTCTTATGACGGTTCAGGCCAGATGCGTCTGCGCGAATATGGAGGCAACGACATCCGTGGTCTGCAGGGTGCTGGTGCATGGGTGGCATCAAGCGTTGAGATGATGCGTCTGGTGGCCTCGATTGATGGCAAGCCCAATGTACCCGATATTCTTTCGGCAGAGAGTGTTGCTGCCATGCGTGATATTCAGCGCAAGGGCGACTACGCCTTAGGCTGGGCACGCTACAACGCCAGCAACGGCTCACTCATCCGCACAGGTACGATGTCGGGAACATGTGCTTATATCGACTATCGCGAGAATGGCATTTCTTACGTATTCTTCACCAATACAAGCAACTATCGTGGCGCAACGTTCACCAACTCCATTGGTCGCATGATTCGTGATGCCATGACACGAGTGGAGGAGTGGCCCTCGGATCGTGACATGTTTGTTGCCGTACCCGATATGGCAACAGACTCATTGTCGCTCACCACAACAAATGATGTATCGTAAATTACATTTTAAGCGTATCTATCTCTCGCTGCAATAGATCCAAGAAGTGTGCAGCGTGTGCGCCATCCATCTGCGTGTGGTGGAACTGAAACGACAGCACGAGTGAAGTCTTGAACCACGAACGGCGATACTTTCCCCAAATAAGAAACGGGTTATTAAATACTCCGCTATACATTCCCACTGCACCATCAATCTCATACTTTGCAAGTGCCGATGTCCCGATAACCATACTCTTCTCGGAGAGATCATTATCTCGGCACGACTCTGCCACCTGCCGTGTAAGACACACATAATCAGCATTAAACTGCTGCAAATCGTCGCAGTAGGGCAGATCGCACGAACTAACCTCACCCTGACTATTTGCCACAATGGTATTCACGGCAATGGTATCGTACTGCATCAGCTTATCTCCCACGGGAAGCATATAAAACTCCTTCACTCGGCTCGCCGCACGACCTATGCAGTAGCACATAAGCATATTAAACTTAAAACCCTTTCGGCGACTTATCTTCACAAGGCGTGACACCTCAAGTGTCTTAAAGAATGTCACCATAGGCATAGGTGCCTGCATCCACATCTCAAAAGCGTATGCACGGCTTGTATCTTTGGGATTTATTTCTCTCATAAGGCATATTTTAATAGGGGCGACAAAGGTACAATATAAAGCCTGTAAAAACAAGTGGCGCACGACAAATTGCCATGCGCCACTAAATCAGACATAGTAAAGATACTACTTAAACAATCTCGGAGCCAGGTTGTGCAGGTCGTGACGCCATACGTGCCATGTGTGACCACCGGGCATCTCGCTGTACTCGAACTTAATACCGCACTTCTTGAAGACCTCCAGCATAGCCTTACCGTTAGCGTAGGCGATATCCTCCTCGCCACCCTGCGTAAAGATAAGCAACTTGGCGGTCTTGTTCAGCGTTGCAGCAATCTCCTTGAGGCGTGCCTCGCCCTTTTCGTACATCTCCTTGTTGTTGGTAAACCAACCCGAGCTCATCACGTTGATATAACCGAACATATCGGGGTGCGCCATAAATGAATCCAACGTCTCCAGACCACCCATCGACAAACCTGCCAGAGCACGGCTTGCAGAGTCGGTCTTCACGCGGTAGTTCTTCTCAACGTAGGGGATAATATCCTTTGTAAGCTCATCGGGGAACTTATCCGTTGAGATGCTGCCATCGGGCATAACCACAACCATAGGCACCATCTTACCCTCTGCCAGCAGGTTATCCAGAATGTTACCTGCACGACCTACACCGGGCCATGAAGCGTCGTTATCGCCACCGCCGTGAATCAGATACAGCACGGGCAACTTATCAGTCGATGCGTTGTAACCCGCAGGTGTCCACACATGCATACGACGTGTAGTGCCCATTGTAGTAGATTTATAATATACCTGAGCAACAGCACCGTGGGGCACATCCTTCATCGCCCAAAACATATCCTGACCCTCGGGAGCAATCTCCACTACGGGGCGAATCTCACCCAGACGTGAATATTTGGGATCAAACACTGTGATGCCATCAACAACAAATGTGTAACGGAAA
>JAFOXS010000011.1 GCA_017391665.1 Alistipes sp.
AGCCACCTCGTAACTATTATCCATCTCGATGAGCGAATACTCGGCCTGACTCAGCCGTGTCTCCACCTGCAGCATATCGCCCTTGGCTATGTATCCTTCGTTAAAACGCTCCTCAACCACCCGATAGAGCGACCGTATGATAGAAACATACTCCTGTGTTGCGGCACGATAGAGCTGCATGGCCGACAGCGTGTAATATGCCCTCTCGGCGGCGTTCCGCACATTGAGGCGTGTCATCTGCTGATTCTCCGCCGCTACCCCACTCTGCAACACCGAGCGACGGTATGCCGCCCGCACACCACCACCCGCATAAAGCACCTGCTCAATGTGTGGCTGCAACGCAAATCCCCACAGATCAGCATCGCCCGAGCGTCGGAAATCGGTCGTAAACGACCCCGATGCAGTAAGCGAAGGGAGGTACTCGGTTTTAGCAATATGCTCCTGCGCCTGAGCACGCTCCACGGCAACAATGGAATTGCGCATATCGACACTATTCATATACACACTATCGCGATATGCTTCAAGCGAAAAGGAGGTTTGAGCATATGTCGTGTGCAAGGTCAGCGCCACGGCTATAAAAAGAAAAATATTTCGCATAACTAACTCTTTTTAACATATTTCACTCGATAGAAGAGAGCATACACCACGGGCAACACCACCATCGTCAAGACAGTTGCCACCAGCAGTCCTCCCATAATCGTTGCAGCCATACTGGCAAAAAGCGAGTCAAAAAGCAACGGAATAAGAGCTAAAATAGTGGTCACCGAGGCCAGCACCACTGGCATCAATCGCTCAACCGAAGCTTCCACAATGGCATCGCCGACGGGAAGTCCCGCAACACGATAATCGCGTATGGTAGCGACCAGAATGACGGCATTCTTCACATTCATACCAACAAGACCAAGCAGCCCCAGAAGCGAGAAGAAATCGAACTCGTTACCCGTAAGCAACAGACCCAGCACCACACCGATGAAGATAAGTGGCGTCATCAAAAGGATGATTATCGGATCGCGGAAATTATCAAACAACAATAACAGCGTAACAAAAATCAGCACCAGCGCAAGTGGCATATATTTCCCCAGAGCTCGATTTGACTCCTGCTGCGACTCCTGCTCGCCAAAGATCATCATCTGATAACCCTGAGGCACTACGACCTGACGCTTGACCTCCGCCAGCAGGCGCTTGTAGAGTTGCTGCGTATTGACCCCAGAGCGCGGATCACATTGAGCTTTGACCACCCGCTGACGGTTATACTGCTTGACTACGCCCGTACGATAATCGAAGTCAAAACCCGATGCAGCCTGCTCCAGTGAGTAGACATTACCATCGCGCGAGAAGATAGGCATCGACTGCAGATTCGAGAGGTTGTAATCATCGATATCCTCGTCCTTGAGCAGGATGGGCATAATCTCATCACCATGGCGATACTCACCAAGACGAAAGCCATCAGTTGCGAGCGTTATCCATTGCGCCATGCGACTACGGCTCACACCTATACGTTGTCCCTTAATCTGTGAATATACGGGGAGCCACGTAGCCACACGATTACCCCAACTGTTGCGGACATTGTCGGCCTCGGGCATCGACTGCATAATACGTTGCACGCGTGTGGCAAGCGACAAAAGCGTATCCACATCGCTACCCACAAAACCTATCTCGATGGTGGCATCGGGCACGGGCGAAAGTTTGAAAAGCGACGAGCGGAGCCACAC
>JAFOXS010000050.1 GCA_017391665.1 Alistipes sp.
ACATCAAACTGCACATCCACATCCGACGGATAACGAACACGCATCAGCTCAACGTAATTTTCCGTGAACTGCACCTCCTGCTCAAGGTTGGTCTGCTGCTTCTCCGAGTCGTAGAGCACATAGCGCATCATCTTCGACAGCTCGATTACGATCTCCTTGGCCGCCTCGGGGTCAATATCAATCATCGCATGGATGTTATTGAGCGTATTCATAAAGAAGTGGGGATTGATCTGATACTTCAGATAATCCATCTCCGCCTGCAGTGCGTGACGCTCCATGGCCACCATCTTCTGCTCGGCCTGAATCGAGCGAAAGATAAATTTAATAGAGCAGTTGGCACCCATCATAAACAATCCGAGCAGCACATTCCAGTACCACGCCAGGTCGGTGAACGACGCTCGTCCGTGAATATAGTAATTTGTACCGTCGGGATACTCCATCATGCGAAGCTCATCCTGATAATGCTCGATAGGATAAAATATGACCGTCAGCATCACAATCGCAATACCGATATATGCCAAATAACGGTGCTGAAAAAAGAGACGAGGTGCAAGTAGAGAGTTATTAATAACAAAGATAATGATATAGGGCAGCAGCTTACTCCATACGAGCAGTATATTGCTCAGATAGACATGCTCCTCGGACATCATCTTCGAGTTGAGGATAGGCACCAACAGTGCCATAGCCCATACCAGTAAGTAGAGCAGATTCTCGCCAATGATGGGTTTATTTGCTTGCGGTCGCATAGAACAAAGGTAGAAAAAAAATCTCTCACAAAGAAAAAAAGCTTATATTTGTAGATAGATAAACACAAAACAACCAGTTATGAAAAGATTTTTCACTCTCCTTATCGCAGTGCTGGCATTGGTAGCCTGCGACACTCAAACGCAGAGTTCGCCCACAATGTTTGCCCACCGTGGCTGCTGGAGTAAGAGCGACAGCGGCGAATTCATCGTACCCGAGAACTCCCTGCCCGCAGTGGCAATGGCAAAGACTATGGGTTATACGGGCATTGAGTGCGACGTACACTACACCAAGGATAATGTGATGGTAATCCTGCACGACGGAACCATCAACCGAACGATGCGTCGTGCCGAGGACTATTCGCGCATCGAGGAGCCCACGCGTCTTAGCGACCTGACATTTGAGGAGTTGCGTCGCGACTACGTTCTGGAATCAACAAACCCCGCATGGCGCACCCCCATCCCTACGCTCGAAGAGCTGCTCGCGGAGTGCAAGAAGCATGGCATTGTCCCCATGTTGCACTCAGCACTTGTGCCTTCGTATCGCGTAGCACAGGAGATGTTCGGCAACGAGTGGGTATGCTTCACCAGCGAGTGGGAGCCTCTTATGCAGGTTCGCGAGTTTTCTGATTGCACCGTGCTCTACTCAATTAACGGCGGCTCAGCCGAGGAGACCATCGCCAAGCTGGAGCAGATCGGCGGCACATGCGGAATATCGTCGATGAAATACGAGCTCTACACTTCAGAGTTTTGCCACGCCCTGACCGACAAGGGATACATCGTGCAGGCCTCTATTTTCCCTGCGCCACACGAAGCCATAGCCCAGCGCAACGGCATCACATATCAGCTTACAGACTTTTCAATAATGCCACAGCATAAGCCCGTAGAAAAGGAGGTTTGCAAAGACATTGCATCCGCGTGGGAGTGGAGTGGCAAAAAGCTGGAGCGAGGAGGTATAACGCTTAATATAGAGTATAGCGGCGAAATTGAAGTTACGCTCAACGGTCGCAAGTATGAGTTATCGAACACCACAACAGGCGGCGACATCATCGGTAGCCGCTTCTTTGACAAGGCTCCCACGGTGACAATCTCGCCCAAGGCCGGTGCGGCGATCACCAAGGCTACGGCCACGGTATATGAATACTAATATTAAATAAAAAAGGTTGCCCCACTCGGTGGCAACCTTTTTTTTAAAAGCAGGATTTTCTGTTATTGCAACAGACAGGAAACCCTAATATATTCTGCTTATTTCTCCTGATAGAGGAAACGCTTGATTGAACGCTTGGGAGTCTTCTCAAACTCGCTGTCGCGAATCTCCATCAGAGCTACCTTCTCATATGAGGCAACCTGAGTATTAAGCTGCTTGATATTATCCTCCATCATAGCCTTCAGCGCATCCTTGTCGATATTCTCCTGCGCAGCAGTATCATAGTCGGGCACGATCAAAGCCTTCAGCACGCCCTTGCTCTCGATGATGAGTGACTCAAGCACCAGAGGCATATTATTGAGCTTATCCTCAATCTCCTCGGGGTAGATATTCTGACCCGTACCAGTAAGGATCATAGTCTTGCAACGACCCTTGATATAGATGGTACCATCGGGATCCATAATACCCATATCGCCCGTATGCAACCAGCCATCATCCTCAAGAACGGCCTTCGTTGCCTCCTCATTCTTATAGTAACCCATCATCACATTCTCACCGCGAACGATAATCTCGCCGGCAATTCTATGAGGATCGGGAGAATCGATCTTCACATCCATAAATCCAGGCAGGTAGCGACCACATGAGCTCTGCTTGAACTCACAGGGAGCAGTAACACTGATCAGGGGAGCACACTCGGTCATACCATAACCGATCGTGAGAGGGAAGTTGATCTTGCGAAGGAAAGACTCGGTCTCCTGATTCATCGGAGCACCACCCACGATAAAGATCTTGGCTTCGCCACCAAACGACTCCAGAAGTTTTGACTTGATGATAGCGTAAAGAGCCGTATTCACGAAGGGGATCTTCATTGCAATGCTCATCGGACCCTTCTCGAGCATAGGCATAATCATCTTGCGATATACCTTCTCCAGCACCAGAGGCACACAGCATATCATCGTAGGCTTCACCGTCTTCATTGCCTCCACCAAGATAGTGGGCGACGGCATACGACCAAGAAGTGTGATGTGACCACCTACAACCAACTGAGCCAGGAAGTCGAAGGCTGCGCCATAGGCGTGAGCCAGGGGCAGGAATGACAATACGCGACCACGCTTAAAGAGGAACGGCGTACCAGTCTCGGGGTTGATAAAACCACGACCGAATACCATATTACCCGTAAGGTTATTGAGCGAGATCATTACACCCTTCGATGAGCCCGTAGTACCCGATGTATAGTTCAAAAGAATCATCTCCTCGTTGGGGATGGCGTTGAACTTGATATCATCCACCTTGAAGCCCGCGGGATACTTCTGCTGGAATGCAGCATCGAGGTCTGCAACAGCCTCCTTTGCCGCTGTGCTACCCTCCTTCTCATACACCACGTCGAACTTCTTCAACGAGAATGCAGCCTCGAGCAGAGGCATACGGTCTGTATCGAGAGTCTGCCAGTGAGCATCACCTGCGAAGAGCAGACGGCTCTCCGAGTGAGTCACGATGTTCTCAATATCGGCGGGGTTGAAATCCTGAAGAATGGGAACAATCACCACACCATAGGTGATAGTTGCGATGTAGCTTACACACCAGTTGATATCGTTACGGCCAACAAGTGCTATCTTATCGCCATGCTTAATACCCAGCTTATCGAACAGAATGTGGAGGCGAGCCATCTGCTCGGCCATCTCAAGATAAGTAAGGGTTCTTTTGCTGAAGTAGTCGGTCAAAACCGGCAAGGAGTGATTTTCGCGGAAACTCTCCTCGTAAATTTTAATCAAATTCTCTTGTAGCATATAGTATTTTGATTAGTTATTTTTCATCTTTAGGCTTGCCCCAGATATAAATCTTGGACTCCGTGCCAGCCTTCAGTCGCTCTATATTCTTGCGATGCGACCACAGGAGCAGGCCTGCCACCGCAATCGAGAAGAGGATGAAAGTGAACGAGATGTCGTTATTGCGCGACCACTCGCTCGATGAGTAGATTATCACAAACATGGGGAAACAGCATCCCGCCGTCATCGAAGCGAGCGACACGTAGTGCGAAATCATAAACACCAGCGCCCACACGCCAAAGCAGAGCAGGATGATCTGCGGATAGATACCCGTAACGGCTCCTACCAGCGTTGCCACGCCCTTGCCACCCTTGAAGTCGGCAAAGATGGGGAAGATGTGTCCCAGCACGGCAGCAAATACAGCCAGGATCTTCAGGTTGATAAGCCACGCCGATGTAATCTCGGGATCGTATCGCATCAGACTCAGGAGCGACACTGCGGCAAAGCCCTTGAAGAAATCGAGTACAAAGACAGGTATCGCGGCACGCTTGCCCAGCACTCGAAGCATATTGGTTGTACCAGCATTCTTGCTACCATGTTCACGAATATCGACACCATAGTATTTCTTACCAATCCACACTGCACTGGGAATAGAGCCCAACAGGTAGGCCAAAACAAGCATCGATAAAACGCAATAATATGTAATAATACTCCAACTAGCCATAATCTCAATAAATAAAGCGCGGCAAATGGGGCAGAAATTCAAATATTTTTGACTCCGCTACTACCGCCAATTAAGCATATTTCCGGACAAATATACATTATTTTATTGAAGAGCCCAATTTTTGGCAATAAAATATCGTCGTCACATCCACGATTACTCCAAAAATTCTGCACAAAAGTCATATTTTTTTTCCTTTATTCAAAAAATATGTGACAAGCGACATATAGAGGGTATGAACTGCTGCAAAGTGGGACATAACCGCCTATTTTGTGGCGAAAAGCCCCCGTTTGCGACCTTAAAAGCCGCTTTTTGCTTACGCCACACAAGCAAGAAGAGAGAGATTTTTCTACATTTTTCACAAAATATTATTACATTTGCCAGCAGAAAAACAAACACACTTTTATGACAGTAAAACAGAGCATCAAAGAGTCGCTGACCAACCTTGTATGGTGGCGCGAAATGATCACAATTGTCATCGGTTGCGCGATGTGTGCCGTAGGTTTTGTATTCTTCATCAACCCCTACAACATTGTCCCCGGTGGCGTATATGGTATGGGTATCGTGTTGCACAACATCTTCCCCTCGATTCAGGTCGGAACATTCGGCTATATGATGGATATTCCGTTGCTTACCATAGCCATCATACTCTTTGGCAAGCAGTTTGGCGGACGCACACTCTTTGCAGCGTTCATTACCCCGGGTATTATGAACATCATCTCGGCAGCGGTATATCCCACAAAGGAGGCGCTGCAGTCGCTTGATCCTTCGCAGCTCATGGGCGGCGCGATCAACCTGTCGAACCACCTTATGCTGGCATGTATTCTTGGCGGCACGATTATCGGCGCCGGCTTGGGTCAGGTGGTTCGCAGCAACGCCACTACGGGAGGAACCGATATTATAGCGATGATTCTCAACCGCTACCTGCACATCCCCTTCTCGCGTGGCGTTCTGATGGCCGACTCATTTGTAGTATTGGCCGGCTTGATTGTCATCGGTTTCGGTGTCGGTATCGACGGCGGCGAGGCTGGTGGCTGGTTACTCTCGCTCTACTCGCTTATCTGTATCTTCGTGACATCGCGCGTGATAGATTACGTTATCGACGGTGCATCGTACGATAAGTTGCTCTTCATTATCGGCAACACACACTCTGAGCCCTTGCGTCAGTATATTATCAACGATATGGAGCGTGGTGGCACATACATCAAGGCTTCGGGTATGTACTCAAAGGATGAAAAGGAGATGATCTTCCTGGTTGTAAGTCGCCGTGAGGTTGCACAGGTACAGCGCAAGATCCGCGAGATTGACCCGACCATTTTCCTCGTAGTAACCGATGCATACGACACCTACGGTGAG
This sequence comes from Alistipes sp., assembly GCA_017391665.1. Taxonomy (GTDB): domain Bacteria; phylum Bacteroidota; class Bacteroidia; order Bacteroidales; family Rikenellaceae; genus Alistipes. The sequence goes on from JAFOXS010000050.1 coordinate 5,734, forward strand.
GGTTTCAAGCCCTTCCCCGAGAAAGATGCCATGCTTAACGATTAGAGAACATGATTAACGTAAATTCACTTCGCCCCGCAGTGGGTGACGGTCGTCGTCTGTTTGTCGAGACCTACGGTTGCCAGATGAATGTTGGCGACACAGAGATCGTCGTATCCATCATGCAAAAGGAGGGATACTTCTACACCGAGAATATCGACGAGGCCGATATTATACTTATAAATACCTGCTCGATTCGCGACAATGCCGAGCAGCGTATCTGGGGACGTCTTACGGAAATGCGTCGTCTGAAGAAGCGCAAGCCCTCGCTTCTGATCGGAATCATCGGCTGCATGGCCGAGCGATTGAAGGAGCAGCTCACCGAGGGTGCGCTGGCTGTGGATATCGTTGCAGGCCCCGACACATATCGCGATCTGCCCAACCTGGTACGCCAGGCCGAGTCGGGTGGCAAGGGTGTAAATACCCTACTCTCAACCGAGGAGACATATGCCGAGATTGCACCCGTGCGTCTTGACAAGAATGGCGTGAGCGCCTACATTGCCATCATGCGTGGCTGCAACAACTTCTGCTCATACTGCGTTGTGCCCTACACTCGCGGTCGTGAGCGTAGCCGCGAGGCCGCAACAATCATCGCCGAGGCTCGCTCGCTCTTTGAGAATGGCTATCGCGAGGTTACACTCCTGGGTCAGAACGTCAACTCATACCGCACAGGCGAGTACGATTTCCCCGCTCTGGTAAAGGCCGTGGCGGAGATTTCTCCCTTGTTGCGTGTGCGCTTTGCTACGTCGCACCCCAAGGACATGAGCGACCGACTGCTGGAGGTCATGGCTTCGATGCCCAATATCTGCCGAGCCATCCACCTGCCCGCTCAGTCGGGATCAACCGTGATGCTGGAGCGTATGAACAGAAAATATACCCGTGAGTGGTATCTGGATCGTGTGGCTGCCATTCGTCGCTATATGCCCGACTGCGCCATCACCACCGACCTCATCGCCGGCTTTACGGGCGAAACAGAAGAGGATCACAAGCAGACTCTCTCGCTAATGGAGGAGGTAGGCTACGACTTTGCCTTTATGTTCAAATACTCGGAGCGTCCCGGCACATTTGCGCAGCGCAACCTGGGTGACGACATACCCGAGGATCTCAAAACGGCACGTCTCACGGAGATTATCAACCTGCAGAACCGACTCTCGGCCGAGAGCAACCGCCGCGATGTTGGCAAGGAGTTTGAGGTGCTCGTGGAGGGTACATCGAAGCGCAGCGAGGAGCAGCTCTTCGGTCGCACATCGCAGAATAAGGTTGTAGTGTTCGATCGTGGCGACCACAAGGTGGGCGACTATGTTCGTTGCCGCATTGTTGACTGCTCATCAGCAACACTCTTTGGCGAGGAGATCAAATAACGCCAAAAGCCGAACAAGGGCGAAATATTCGTTTTAAGAAATATAATTTTCTTTTTTATCGGAAATCCTACGGGGTTTCCGATATTTTTTTACACCTTTGTAAAACGATGTGCAAAACTAATTATTTTGGCACCAATATTGCATAATACCCACAAACTTTTCCTTTATGCGACACATTCTTTACATATTAGCTCTCTGCCTTATCGTTCAAAACGCAACGGCACAAGAGCAGGACAGCCTGCAACAGACGCAGCGCACACTTTCAATCGACGAAGTAGTGGTAACGGGTAGCCATATCGCGACGGACCGTCGTCTTCTGCCCATGACCATATCGGTGCTCGACCGCACGGAGATAGAGAGCGACAACCGTCCCTCGCTACTGCCCACACTCGTGGAGCAGGTGCCGGGTCTGTTCATCACCTCGCGAGGTGTGATGGGTTATGGTGTGTCAACAGGGGCATCGGGCGGCATGTCGGTGCGTGGCGTAGGAGGTTCGCCCACAACAGGTGTGATGGTTCTCATTGACGGCCATCCGCAATATATGGGACTTATGGGACACCCCATAGCCGATGCCTACCAGTCGATGATTGCCGAGCGTGTGGAGGTAGTACGAGGTCCTGCATCGGTGCTCTATGGTTCGAATGCCATGGGTGGCGTGATCAACATCATCACACGCAAGAGTGCCGAGCGTGGCTCACACACCGACCTCAGGCTTGGATACGGCTCATACAACACGCTGGAGACCGAGGCAACAAATCGCACAAATTTAGGCCGTTTCACTTCAACCGTAACAGCCTCATACAATCGCTCGGATGGTCATCGCGAGAATATGGACTATGAGCAAATGGGCGGTATGGCGCGTTTGGGTTACGATCTGGGGCGCGAGTGGAGCATCAGTGCCGACCTTAATATCACCCACTTCAACGCATCAAATCCCGGTTCGATATCTTCACCCATCATCGACAACGACTCCCGCATCACGCGTGGTGCATCGTCCATCGCCCTGCGCAATGCCCACGGCGCGCTGAGCCTGTTCCATAATTGGGGTGTGCATCGTATCAACGACGGCTACTCGCCCGGTGGCACACCGCTTAACTACCGCTTCAGATCGAAAGACGCCATTACGGGTGCCATGCTATACCAGAGCTTTTCGCTCTTTGAGGGCAATCGCACGATGGTCGGTGTGGATTATCGTCACTTCGGCGGCAAGGCGCTTAATCGTTACCTTAATGGCGATCCCGACAAGATAATTGCCGACAAGACGATGGATAACGTTGCGGCATACCTCGACCTGCAACAGAGCATAACCTCATGGTTTACAATCGAGGCAGGCCTTCGCATGGACTACAACTCCCACGTTGGCACAGAGTGGGTACCACAGGGAGGTGTGTCAGTACAACTGCCACGCAATATGCAGATCAAGGCTATGGCGAGCAAGGGCTTCCGCTTCCCCACCATTCGTGAGATGTATATGTTCCCGCCACAGAATCCCGACCTCAAGGCCGAGCGCATGTGGAACTACGAGCTCTCGCTGCACCAGCAGATTGGGAGTGTATCCTACGGCATAAGTCTCTTCTACATCAATGGTGAGAATATGATTCGCACGCTGCCCGTCGATGGTCGCATGATGAATGTAAATACAGGACAAATAGAGAATCTCGGCACGGAAGTTGAGGTACGATGGCGTACGACAAAGCACCTGACACTCGCGGCAAACTACTCATATCTGCATATGAAGTATCCCGTTGTGGCAGCTCCCGAGCATAAGCTATATGCCGGCGCAAGCTACAACGTAGGGCGCTGGATGCTCTCGACCGACGTACAGATGATCCGAGGACTCATAACGCAGACCTCGCCCGAGATAAGCGAGAACTTCCTATTGTGGAATGTCGACATAGGAGTGATGGTTGCTCGCGGATGCAGACTCTATATGCGCGGCGAGAACCTGCTGGCCCAAAGCTATGAGATAAATGCTGGTTACCCCATGCCACGAGCCACCGTGCATGGCGGAGTGAAACTATCATTCTAAAACTATAGCATATGCAAGTATTAAAATCCTTTCCGCTACATCCCACGCTCTATGCCGACGATGTGGCGCAGATTCTCACACCCTCCATCGAGCGACATGGCCAGCAAGAGTGGCGACTCATCGTGCAGACAAACGAGTTGCATGGTCATCTGGGTATATACTCAACCATCGGGGCCAAGATGGGGCTCTATGCCCGCGAGCTACTCCCCAGCCACCATCTGCACATCACATCCTATGCCGGCAGTTGTCCGCCCATGAGCTGCATGAACGACGGACTGCAGGTAAGCACCTCATCAACACTTGGGCATGGGCTCATACACGCCATAGATGACAATCCTCGTCCCGAGGCACGCTTTCAGGCAGATGGGCACACCATTACACTCCGCCTCAAGCCGTCGTGCGCCGAGCGTATTGCAAGCGACATAGCGCAGGGCGAGGTGAAGTGGGGAACAGAGTCACCCCGCTACTGGGAGTATGTGCGGGCGTTGGCACTGCAATACTGGCTGGAGATGGACAGACGGCAGATTTTCGATGTTGTTTCGGACTAAGAGATACGCCACAGAGGCATTTCTTCGCACAATGCAAAACGTGGCACGGGCTTTGCAACTAGATACAACAACTGCAGCAATAAAGCACTGCTGCAGCGAGGTTTCTTCATTTATTTAAGTTTGGGTTAGTAGTTTATGGAACTTCTAATGTTCCGAGGGTAGGCGGCAGTCGTGAGATTCCCGCCTATTTTTATTTCAGTATCAGATCCTCCACACGTACCTTGGGAACATAGTGGATGTCATCCTCGCGATAATACGCATGGTTATCATCCTCCGTAATGGGCTTCAGGCGGATATTATCCTTGCCGCGACCTATGGCTAGCACCAGCACGGGATCATACGGCAGTGAGAGCTCCTGCTTGACAGCCTTGGCATCGAAAGCACCAATACATATACCATTCAAGCCTATCTCTACGGCCTGCAGCAGCATGCTCTGCGCCACAATACCCAGATCGACACTCACATAGTGTGACACCGCCACGGTCGAGCATATCACAATAAAGGCATTGGGCTCCTCGCCCGCTCTTGGCAGATGAAGCTCGGGCAGAGCGCCACCCAGACGAATATGCGGCAGCACCTTGTGCTTCTCATCAGAGAGAACCATACGAAAACGCAACACCTGCTGATTGCGTGCCGAGGGAACCTTGGTCGCAACATCTACAATGCGGCGCAGCTGATCCTCGCGCACGATAAACGATGAGTCGTAAGCACGGTGGCTACGGTTGCGCTCCAACAGACGTGAGAGCGAGGGTGTCGTGCGCTTCGCAGGCGCAGCAGCGCGGAGGTGATCCTCCATCTTTTTGCCTAAATAGTTATCTGCCATAATTATCAAAAAAGGTGTCACCGCAAAAGCAACACCCCATTCATTATCTTATACAAATCGCATCACAAAGCCCGAGAGGATGTAACAGATGATGTAGCAGGCTATAAAGAGACTTACGCCTCGTCCGTTCCTAAGGCTGGAGGCCTTGGCAAATGCCTTATAACTCCAGTAGAAGTACCACGCAGCGAAGAGCATCGACACCACACCTATCAGTAGGAGCGTGGTAGCATACTCCGAAGCCGTTGCCATACTGCCATCCATCACAAGTCCCGTAACGCTGCGCACCATAGGGATAGCGAAGATAAGCAGCATCACATCAAACGGAATACGCGCAAAGAGATTATATGCCGCAACATCCACAAAACTTACCTTCTCACGCGAAAAGATCAACGCCGCCACATACAACACCACCACGAACAAGAGCCACACTACCACCTGCTGCAGTGTCGCACTCGCCAGTGAACCGCCGGCGTAGTTTACCTGCGTGAGTGATGTTACGCGAAGTCCCACCTGCCAGCAAAAGATTGCCGAGAGGATCAAAGCCACGATGCCCCAGCACAAAGCCTGACGCAGAGGCAACGACGGGAAGGGGTTGAGAATCTTTTTCAGCATAATAAAGATGTGTTACGTAAAAACTTCCCCAGCGAAGAGGAATAAAAAAAATTAGGTTTTGACTCGCGCCTTAGGCAACGACAATCAAAACCTAATCATAAGTGATATATTTAGAAAGCAATATATTTCACAACAAAGGGTGATGTAAAGAATGCCACCACGAAGCAGAGTGCGAAGATCCAGATTCCTCGACCATTCTTCAGATTGGTTGACTCAGCAAAGCCCTTGTAACACCACGTGAAGAACCACGCAAGCAAGACCAGTGAAACTAAAGAGTAAATTGTCAAACCAGGGATATTCGAACCTATAGCTGCAAAATCGCGATTAGAAACAACCTCCATTGCAGTGCGAATCGTAGGAGATAGGAACAAAAGCAGCGTCAGATCATAAGGAATACGTGCAAACATGGTAAACGATGCCACGTCAACAAAACGTACCTTTGATTGCGAGAACATTAATCCCGATACATATAATAATACAGAGAAGAACAACCACATGGCCACCTGGCGCAGGATACAATCAAACAATGTACCTTCAGCGAATGTAATCTGCGTTAACGACTCCAATGATATTCCATTTTGCCAACAAAATACTGACGTTAGTAGTAGCGCCACAATACCCCAACTCATTGCCTGACGCAACGATAGGTAACGGAACGGATTTATAAGTTTTTCAAACATGATAGGATTGATTTGATTAGTCGGGTTAGGTTAGTTAGTTTTGGTTTGCTTGAATAAGTCTTTCAAGTTCTTTAATTACGTCATCCAGACGGTTACGCACCGATGGATAACTAAGATTCATCTTTTGTGCAAGAGCCTTCAAGGAGCCACCACACATAACGAAGTCAAGGATGAACGCTTGATCTTCTTCGTCCAAACGCATGAATGGTGGCAATACATAATCACCTTGGATTTCTGTAGCGCAACCGGGACAGTGCATATTCTGCACGTGGAGTATGCGTCCGCACGATGGGCAAAGTTTCGGCAATTTCTTCATATAGTAGGAATTTTTGTTGTTTTCTCCGTTTGCTAGTTACACTAGTCTACTACAAATATAGCCTTTTATTAATAAAATTGCAATTTATTTTAATAAAATTCTTACAAAAGCAATTAATTCTTACATTTTATGCATAATTTAAGCATATAAACATGCATGACACACAAAAAAAGCGACTACATATGCATGTAGTCGCCTTATAGACTTTATGTAATAATGATTACTGAGCCTTCAACTCGTTGAGAGCCTTGTTGTACTGCTCGTACTTAGCCATCATACCCTCCTCATCGCGAAGACGGAATGTCAAGCTCTTCAAAGTCTCCAATACGCCGAGGTGCTTGGGATCGAGCTTGTGAGCTGCCTCCAATACGGGAACAGCGGGCTTGTAAGCCTCGATAACCTTCTTCTGATCAGCCTGGAAGTCAGCGTTGCTCTTATAGTCACGTGAGTTCATCTCGTCGTTCATAGCGTCACCCTGGAAGATGTAAGAGAGAGCCAAGTTGTAAGTAGCCTGTACGTTCTGGGGATCCAACTCAACAACCTTCTGGAAAGACTTGATTGACTCGGGATAGTTCTTCATGCGGTCGAACATGATAGCACGGCTGTTCCACAAGCTCTTGTTCTGGGGATCGCGCTCCAAAGCACCGTCAACCATTGAAACCAACTCCTGAGGATCACCTACGGGGTTCTCGCGGTCAGTGTAAAGACCGATAAGACCCTCAACGATCAAGGTGTTAGCGGGGAACTTAGCAAGACCCTCCATGAGGATAGTCTTTGCACGCTGCAAGTTAGCTACGCGTACAGAAGAGTCCTTCTGACCATAGTAAGCATGGAAGAGGTAGTAGTAGATGTTACCGTTCTCGTCAGAGTAACCAGCCTCCAAAGCCTTTGTCAAAGCCTCAGCACCCTTAGCGAAAGATGCGGGGTTCTTCTCACCATCCATAACGTAAGTCAAACCAGCGTTGTAGATGAAATCACCACTCTTCTGACCAGTAAAGCCTGACATATTCTGAACTTTATCAGCAGCCATATAAGCCTCGGCAGCCTTACCAGCCTCACCAATCTTGTAAGCTACGGTACCAGCGGTGCTATAGTAGTTCTTAACCTTCTCAAGACCCTCGTTTACCTTAGCAGCCAACTTAGCATCAACCTGACCAGCCTTAACGAATGAGTTAGCAGCCTCCATAGCCAAATCACTCTCCTTTACAGGTGAAGTAATAATCCAACCATTGATCTTACCACCTGCAACATAAACCTTCAACATAGGATAGGTGTACTCAGTGCAAGCAACACCACCTACATTTACATTGTCAGTCTGTGACATAGCACGACCCAAAGCAGCAGTTGCCAATGAGTAGTCCATATCAAGGAAGATGTCCTTTGAAGGAGCCTCGGCAGCCTCCAAATAAGCGTTACCACGAGCCAACCAAGTAGCACCCTTAGCTGCCTTCTTGGCGTCCTGTGAATCAGCATCAACCTTAGCCAACTTAGCTACGAGAGCCTCCTTGTTAGCCTTCTGAGCATTTGCGATTGGCGCTGCCATAACTATTATGGCCATCACCGCGAAAATTAATTTCTTCATAATTAATTAATTTCTGTTTTTAAAGAAACGTTTTACTGTTGATAATTATTGTTTTCTATCCTAATTTTTACTCTTCCGCACTCTCCGCAACATTAACATCGGTCTCTGCTGCGGCAGCCTCAACCACCTCCGACGGGGCCTCTACGGCACCCTCCTCGGCATTTGCGATGGGCTCAACCTCCTCTTCCTCACTTACGGGCACAGCCATAACCGAAGCAATCACATCGCCCTCGCGCAGGTTGATAATCTTCACGCCCTGCGTTGCGCGGCCTGCCAAACGGATCTGGTCAACCTTGGTGCGGATGGTTACGCCCGAGCGGTTGATAATCATCAGATCGTTCTCGTCGGTAACGGCCTGGATAGAGATCAGATCACCGGTCTTCTCGGTGATGTTTATAGTCTTCACACCCTTACCGCCACGGTTCGTCACTCGGTACTCATCCAGATCGGTACGCTTACCGTAACCATTCTCCGACAGCACAAGCACATCCTGCTTAGAGTCGGGCTCAATGCAAATCATGCCGATAACCTCGTCACCCTCGTCAAGTGAGATACCGCGTACACCGGCACCAACACGACCGATAGGACGAACGGTGCTCTCGTTGAAGCGGATAGCCTTACCGCCACGTGCTGCGATCATGATCTCAGCCTCACCGCTGGTAATCTTCGCCTCGATGAGCTGGTCGCCCTCGCGGATAACGATGGCATTGACACCAGTCTGACGGGGACGTGAGTACTCCTTGAGCTTGGTCTTCTTAACAACACCCTCACGTGTACACATGACGATGAAGTTAGTGTTGATATACTCCTCGTCGTTGAGGTTCTTTGTATTAATATATGCGCGAACCTTGTCGTCGGGCTCAATCTGAATAATATTCTGGATGGCACGGCCCTTTGACGCACGCGTACCCTCGGGAATATCGTAAACCTTGAGCCAGTAGCAACGACCCTTCTCCGTGAAGAAGATCATCGTATTGTGCATCGAAGCCACGTAGATATGCTCGATGAAGTCCTCATCGCGTGTAGCACTACCCTTCATACCTACGCCACCACGATTCTGGATACGATACTCAGCAAGCGGAGTTCGCTTGATGTAACCCATATGAGAGATGGTGATAACCATATCGTCGTCGGCATAGAAATCCTCGGGGTTGAACTCCTCCGAAGAGTAAACGATCTCGGTGCGGCGCTCGTCGCCATACTTAGCCTTGATCTCGATCAACTCATCCTTGATGATCTGCATCTGCAACTGCTCGCTTGCCAATACATCCTGGAAGTAGTTGATCTGACGCTCCAGCTCGGCATGCTCGTTCTCAAGCTTCTCACGCTCCAGACCTGTGAGCTGACGCAAACGCATCTCCACGATAGCCGTTGACTGAATCTCGCTCAAGCCAAAACGCTCCTGCAGAGTCTGCTTTGCGATGTCGGTAGAACGTGATGAGCGGATAATGCTTACGATCTCGTCAATATTATCCTGGGCGATAAGCAAGCCCTGCACGATGTGCATACGATCCTGCGCCTTCTTCAAGTCGAAGCGTGTGCGGCGCACGATCACATCGTGACGATGCTCAACAAAGTGCTTGATCATATCACGCAGGTTCAAGAGCATAGGACGGCCATTGACCAGAGCGATATTATTTACAGCAAACGAAGTCTGCAGCTCAGTGTTCTTGAAGAGCGTGTTGAGCACAACATTTGCCGATGCATCCTTCTTAACGAAGATAACAATGCGCAGACCCTTGCGGTCACTCTCATCGTTGATATATGAGATACCCTCCAACTTCTTCTCGTTGACCATGGCGCCGATCTTCTTGATCATCTCTGCCTTGTTGACCATGTAGGGGATCTCGGTAATAACGATACACTCGCGACCCGACTCTGTAGTCTCGATCTCGGTGCGGGCACGCATAACCACACGACCACGGCCTGTGAGCATAGCCTCCTTGGCACCCTCGTAGCCATAGATGAGCGCACCTGTGGGGAAGTCGGGACCCTTGACATACTTGAGCAACTCCTCGCACTCACACTCGGGGTTGTCGATATATGCACAGCAGGCATCGACTACCTCACTGAGGTTGTGGGGAGCCATATTGGTTGCCATACCTACGGCAATACCGCTCGCGCCATTTACAAGCAACAAGGGAATACGTGTAGGCAATACGGTGGGCTCCTTGAGGGTATCGTCAAAGTTGGTTGTCCAGTCGATTGTCTCCTTCTCGATGTCGGCCATCACCTCGTCGGTAATCTTCTGCATACGCGCCTCGGTATAACGCATAGCCGCAGCCTTATCACCATCCATCGAACCAAAGTTACCCTGACCCTCGACCAGAGGATAACGCATAGCCCACTCCTGAGCCATACGAACCATAGCCTCATACACCGAGCTGTCGCCATGGGGGTGGAACTTACCGAGCACATCACCCACGATACGGGCAGACTTACGTGTAGGCTTGTCTGACGAGAGGTTCAACTCGGCACTCATATCGTAAAGGATACGGCGATGCACAGGCTTCAGGCCGTCACGCACGTCGGGCAACGCACGCGAAACGATCACCGACATCGAATAATCGATATATGCCGATTTCATCTGTTCCTCGATATTGATGGGTATGATCTTACCCGTCAACTCAAGGCTCTTATCTTCTTCTGTCATCATATTCTTATTGTTGAGAAATTAGCACCTTTAGATGCACATTTAATCTGGGCAAAATTACTCATTTTTCGGGAAATAAACAATTTTAGGCTCCGATTTCACATTAATTTAAGGTTAATATTTTTCAAAACACCCGTTTTTTGCCCATTTTCGGGCGATTTGAGAGCATAAAAAAATTCTCCCGACACTATGACGAGAGAAATTTCAATCTTTATGCTTTTCTGAAGGTGAAATAGCGGCCTGCAAGATAACTATACACTACACTCACCACCGTAGTCAAAGCCTTCGCTGGCGTAGGCCAGATGCCCGCAACCTCGACAAAGAGTTTTATACATACATAATTCAGCAGAATCGAGCCGACAACGCTGAGCGCATAGCGCAGAAGCTGCCTTCCCTGCCCCATCTCCACCGAGCGGAACGCGACGTTGCGATTAAGCCAGAAACCCGTGAAGAATGTTATAGGGAAAACCACCACCAGAGAGGCTACGTGGGGCGACATGACAACAACGCCGAGATCGATGAAGTGTTGCGCCACAATGTAGTGATATATAATATAATACCACACCACATCAAGCACCATATTCACTCCGCCACAGACCGCATAGCGAAACATCGTATGCGACACACAGCGCGATAGCGGTCGCACATAAAAGAGATCTATCAGAGCGCCTATCTTCTCCGCCGCACGCATTACTTCTTATTATAAACCCACAGATCGGGATATATATCATGATATGAGCGAACGAAGACATTACACTCCTCGCGCTTGTCGCTGCCAAAGGCGGTTACCATATATTTATCGCCAAAGGGTCGCACCTCGGCTGCAGCATCCTTTATCTTCGAGCGCAACTGCTCAACAGCACGCTGGGCATTCTGCTCGCTCGAAAAGACTCCCATCACCACATAATAGGCATATGCGCGACTCTGCGCTGCCTGGGGCTGCTCGGCAGGTGCCGCCATAGGCTCGGGCTCAGAGGGCGTCTCAGTAGTTTGCTCTGCAACGGGCTCTGCAACGGGCTCCATAGTCGGCTCGGCAGCTACAGTCTGCTCCTGAGGCTGACTTGAGGCCCCATTTGTTTGATTTACTCCCCAGCTATCACCCCACTGCAGATATGCAAAGAAGGCCAACGCTATAACCACCGCCACACCACACACGGCATAAATCCATGCATGCGAGCGGCTTCGACGCACAACGAGAGTTCTCACTCCCTTGGGATTTATCGTTGAATTAAAACTCTTATCAGCAATAAAACTCTTGCCACGCAGCACGCCGACACCACCGATTGTCACATCAGCGCCCTCACGTGTCTTGGCAATCCAGCGCTCGAAGATGTCCTCAGCTTGTGCACGCTGGCAGCCGGCAATAGCGACAATCTCATCCACAAGCGAAGGGGCCTGCTCCTGCGAGGAGAAGACCACCACATTGCGTGGGCTCATCAGGCGGTTCTTGTCTATGCGACGCGCACCCTGACGCTCAATAAAGAGCGTACCCACGCCGGGGAGATAGACTCCTCGGCCACTAATGAGCATATTGTAGATTATCTTATTTACCTCTTCAATCATTATTTTCTCTTGTTTGAGTTACCCTTCTGCT
>JAFOXS010000228.1 GCA_017391665.1 Alistipes sp.
ATACGATCCTGAATAGGCATAGCATCGAGACGGTTGCTACCGGGATCAAAACCCTGATAGATGCTTGCCGTATAGCCCCAGCCACGACCTATCGGGCCAGAGATATTAACATCGAAAATCTGCTTGCCATACATATCGAGCGTATATGCTGCCAGACCACGGAACTCCTCCCCGGCACGCACGTTCTCCGACGAGAGGACATACTTGCACTGTCCATATTGCAGGGCACTCTCGGTAAGTGAGAGCAGCGACTGGTTGGCTATACTCACACCGCCACGCCACGAATAATAGGGATAGTCGGGCCAAAAGAGATATGACACGGGCGTACCATCTTCGAAAATATCGACCGCCTTGCCCTCGGGCAGACCGAATGAGATCTGACGGGGCTGGTTTGAGGACGAAGCATTGAGCATCACGTTGCGGTTCTTCTCCTCCTTGGTTGAATGAGATTCTTCGCTCGCGACGGGCTCCTGAGCCGCAACAAACGACGACATAGAGAGGGTTAGCAGACAAAGCAGGTATCTTCTCATAACTTTTTGTTTTTCTTTTATAACAAAGATAGCTAATTTATTTGTCAATCGGCTTGATATATATCAAAAAAAAGAGGGTGACTGACAAACACATCAGCACCCTCAAAACGCGATGAGTCGATAGAGTTTAAATGAAAATATATTTCAGGATAAAGAGCACGGCCAGAATATACATCGTAGGCGTGATGCGCTTATGGTTTCCGTTCAGTGCATTAAACACAACGTAAGTAATCATACCGATCAGAATACCATCGGAGATTGAGTAAGCCATAGGCATCATAATGATGGTAACAAAAGCGGGAATTGATTCAGCATAATCGTCCAAAGGAATATTCTTGATCGGGCTCAACATAAACAGACCCACGATAATGAGCACGGGAGCCGTTGCCGCCGAAGGAATAGCCAGAAAGATGGGCGAGAAGAACAACGACACAGCAAAGCAGCACGCTATGGCAAAAGCGGTAAGACCCGAGCGACCGCCCTGGGCCACGCCCGATGCACTCTCGACGTAGGTCGTGGTGGTAGATGTACCCAGGCATGCTCCTACAGTTGTTGCAATAGAGTCAGCCATAAATGCCTCTCTGATACGGGGGATACGGCCATCCTTATCAATAATATCGGCCTTGGCGCAGACACCCACCAGCGTGCCGATCGTATCGAACATATCGATAAAGAGGAAGGTAAACACAACCACTACCATATCCAATGAAAGCACATTCTCCCACTCAAACTGGAAAGCGATATCAGATATAGAGTGCGGCATTGACACTACTCCATTGTAATCGGTAATACCCATAGGAATACCTATTACGGTAGTAATCAGAATACCTATAAGCAGACCACCTCGCACGTTCTTGACCGTGAGCAGACCCGTGATAAGCAGACCAATCATGGCAAGCAACGGAGCTCCCGATGTAATATCGCCCAGCGACACCAGCGTAGCGTCGTTATTGGCAATAATGCCGGCATTCTGCAAACCAATGAAGGCAATAAACAATCCAATACCCGCACCAATAGCGTTTCTTAGCGAGATAGGAATGGCATTTACGATAGCCTCGCGCAAATTGGTAAGAGTAAGCAGAATGAAGATAAGTCCCTCGATAAATACAGCCGTCAGCGCAAACTGCCACGAATAGCCCATACCCATACATACGGTATAGACAAAGAAGGCATTCAGACCCATGCCTGGCGCCAGACCGAAGGGCAATTTACCCCATAGAGCCATAGTCAGCGTGCCGACGATTGCAGCCAATGCGGTAGCGGTAAAGACAGCGCCAGCGGTCATTCCATCCAGCAGGGCGAACATACTGGGATTGACTGCAAGGATATAAGACATCGTAAGGAAGGTGGTCACACCCGCCAGAATCTCAGTGCGGACGGTTGTCACCTTAGGATCAAAACCAAAAAGTTTTTTAAGCATATACGGTAAGTTTTAGTTATTATCAGAAGGTCCACTTGGCTGCCAGTGTAGGAATTGCATAGAAGCCCTTGGCAACGAAGTTATTCGACACCTCGACCTCGCTACCAATACTCATATTGAAGTTATCACAGCCCTTGATCTTGTTCAGATTCACCCAGAACTGAGGCTCTGCCAACAGGATGTGCGACGTACCCTGCCAAGCACGATGCTCACGCCAGAAATCAATAAAGCCTGAGAATGTACACCACCCCTTTGCGAAGTTAATGCCCCACACTCCGGTAATCTGGAAGTTGTGCTCCTCACTCGAGCCTGCGGCACTGACCGTATGAGGGATATACTTATACATCAACGAAATAGACCACGTCTTGCTGAAGTCTTTCGAGTGGCCAGAATAGGTCGCTCCCGCCAGCCAGCTATTATTGAACGAGCCGGCAGCATTGCTCATACCGCCATTATACTCGACGTGAGCCGAGAGCCAGCTCATCTTACTATCCTGCCAGAAGCACAACTCACGCGCAATCTCCCAGTATGCCCCCTTTACTCCCGTCGAATAATCAAGATCAATAAAGAAGAAAGTGCTACCAAATGAGTCGGGGCGGAACATCTCGACCGTAGTAGTGAGCGCAGGACGCCCATACGAATCTGCGGTTTTACCCAGCTCATCATAAAGGCCTCGACCCAGATCGTAATGCAATTGAACATTCTGTGCCGACGCACCTACTGCCACCAGCAGAAAAAGTGCGAGAGTAAGAAGTTTTTTCATAATTCAGAAGGTTTGGTTTGACGCTTAACAAATATACTATTTTTATAGCGCAAAAAGCCACATTTCTACACTTTTTTATATCATATATCCACCACAAAACATCCAATATCGGACGTTATTCGGCCATAGCGCCAGCCAAAACAACAAGCATAACGGCATAAAATCAGTGAGGGCTCCCCACGGGGAACCCTCACCTCACTCAACTATTACAATTATCTTTATCGCTAAAGATTCTTTTTACGGATTGCCGCAAGCATATCGTCAGTCATCGACGAGAGATCCCACTGCGGCTTCCAACCCCACTCCTCGCGAGCGCAAGAGTCATCGAGGCTGTTAGGCCAACTCTCGGCAATATTCTGCTTGACGGGGTCGATACGGTAAGTCATCTTGAAATCGGGGATGCGCTTACGGATCTCATTATAAATAATATCGGGAGTAAAACTCATCGAAGCAATGTTAAAGCTGTTGCGGTGGCGCAACTTATTGGGGTCGGCCTCCATCAGCTCAACCATAGCACGCAGTGCATCGGGCATGTACATCATATCCATATACACATCGCGCACGGGGCATACGAACTTCTCACCTTTTACGGCAGCGTAGTAGATCTCAACGGCGTAGTCGGTAGTACCACCACCGGGAAGTGTTACGTTAGAGATAATACCAGGGAAACGCACCGAGCGGGTATCCACACCATAACGGCTATAGTAGTAGTTCGAGAGTAACTCGCCGGTAACCTTACATACGCCATACATTGTATCGGGCTGCATCACCACATCCTGAGGAGTGTTGTTGCGGGGGAAATCGCCACCGAAAGCACCGATTGACGAGGGGGTAAATACCGAGCAATTGTACTCACGAGCAATCTCCAACGAGTTGTTCAGCGCGCCCATATTAATATTCCACGCCAGCTGGGGGTTCTTCTCGCCCGTAGCCGAGAGCAACGCAACAAGGTTGAAAATGGTATCGATACCATTCTTATGTACAGCATAAGCATAACGGTCACGATCCAAAACATCCATCTGGATGAAGGGACCATCGCCAGCCAACGCCTCGTTGTGACGCAAGTCAGCCGCAAAAACATTTGAGCCACCATATATGCTACGCAAATAACCCGTCAGCTCTGAACCAATCTGGCCACCTGCGCCTACAATAAGAATCTTTTTCATAAGAGATATCTTCGATATTTTATGCAAAGATAATATTATTCTTTTACAACAACACAAAAAACCGCCTTATATTTTCATTATTTCAAAAAAATAGCACTTTTTGCTATCATTCTCACACAATATAGCGTTTTCATCAGCCACTCGCCGTATTATAACCACACCTCAACCGACTATATAATTATAGACTGCATCGCCCACTCTGGCACAAGCAAACAAGAAAAACATCGTTCAATTTTGAAAATAATGTTTTGGGGTTCGCAATATAATTCGTATTTTTGTTGAAGAAACCTAAAAATATACAGATATGAAAAAAGGAATTTTGATTGTGTGCGCAGTTATCATCGCGTTTGCTTATGGCTGCAACACAAAGCCCGCCACTCCCGTTGCGGATGACTATCGCGTATGTGCATTCATTTGGCCTTCGTGCCACGACGACTCGTTAGGACGCACCAACTGGGAGCAGGGCATAGGCGAGTGGGAGGTTATCCAGAAAGGTGACCCTCGCTTCCCGGGACACTATCAGCCCAAGCAGCCTCTGTGGGGCTACGAAATGGACAACGACCCTGCGGTTGTTGAGAAATGGATTCAGACGGCATTGGAGTATGGTGTAAATACATTTGTTTACGACTGGTACTGGTTTGACCACTACCCCTATCTTGAGAGTGCGCTGAATGACGGCTTCCTGAAGGCTCCGTCAAACGAGAAGATGGAGTTTTTCATTATGTGGGCAAACCACGATGTCAAGCATAACTATTGGAATTACCACAAATGGCAGGACGATGAGTCAATCCTGTGGCACGGAGCTATTGACCCCAACGACTTCCCCAAGATCGTCGATAGAGTCATAAACCAATACTTCAAGCGTCCCAACTACACAAAGATTGACGGTTGTCCCGTATTTGCAATCTTCAGCACGGATAATTTCATCAAGAGTTTCGGAACGAAGGAGGCTGCCATCGAGGCTATGGAGTATATGCGCGGCGAGGTGCGCAAGGCAGGCTTCCCCGATATGCACTATATGATGATGGACGGCGGCGGCTTCCCATTCAACGAAGGCACAAAGGCGAGTGTTGACAACAGAATGTTCCTCAAGCCCGACAGCTGGGCTCTGTATAATATGGGCGGCTTTGATCCCGACTATATGCGTCACGGCCAGAATGCTATCGACTACCGCAATGGCTGGGACAACTATATGGATATTCCCGTATTCCCCACCGTATCGATCGGTTGGGATGACACTCCCCGATTCCCCGCCAAGGGCGAGAACGATGTGACTCGCTTCAACCACTCACCCGAGGCCTTCAAGAACTTCCTCCTCGAGGCTAAGCGCTATGCAGATGCGCACCCCGAGCAGCCCAAGTTTGTGATGATCAACGCCTGGAACGAGTGGGTTGAAGGTAGTTACCTGTTGCCCGACCGCTACTGGGGCTACGGATGGCTGGAGGCTGTACAGGAGGTTTTCGGCCCCGTAAAAGAGAAATAATACGCTATTTGGAAACAATAACTCAAAGAAAAAAATATGAAATACGCAATTATCTCAACCGAGAAGGGCGATATGAAGGCCGAGCTCTATACCGAGGAGACCCCTATCACCGCCCAGAACTTTATCAAGCTGGCCGAGAGCCGCTTCTACGATGGTCTTACGTTCCACCGTGTTATTCCCGATTTCGTGATTCAGGGCGGTTGCCCCATCGGCAACGGCACGGGCGATCCGGGTTACACCATTCCTTGTGAAACCTCTGCCGAGCGTCAGTACCACGACCGTGGCGTGATGTCGATGGCTCACCGAGGCAAGGATACGGGAGGCTCGCAGTTCTTCATCTGCCACAACCGTCAGAACACACAACACCTGGATCGTGTTCACACATGCTTCGGCAAGGTTGTGGAGGGTCTGGACGTGATTGACGACATCCGCCCCGGCGATCTGATCCTTTCGGTAACAATCACAGAGGAATAAACAATGAAAAGGACTATACTTACTCTGCTCCTGACACTGATGTCGGGAGCGAGTCTTGTTTATGCGCAGAGCGATTCGCTCGCCATCGTAAATGCCGCATGGCAGGTAACGACCACGGCCGATGGACTGGTGCACAAGCAGGCGCAGATAAAAAACCTCTACGGCAGTGTGCAGTCGATCAACCTCATTGAGATTGCACCCGAGGCAAAGCGCAAGATAGGCATCGCAAGCGACAGAAGCATGAAGCGCACAAGCATTCAGGCTGCAGCGCATGGTGCGATTGCGGCAGTGAATGGCTCATTCTACGATATGAAGGAGGGCAACTCGGTATGTTTCTACAAGATCGACCGCGAGGTTATTGACAACACTTTGGACTCGGAGTTTGAGCGACGCGTCACTGGCGCCATACGCGAGAAGAAAGGTCGTCTGGAGATCATCGAGTGGAGTAAGCCCATCGAGCAGGCATACAAGGGCAAGCGCGGCACGGTGCTGGCATCGGGACCCATGATGCTGGAGGATGGCAAGCAGAGCGACTGGAGCATGTGCAACGAGAGCTTCATCACCACACGCCACCCGCGTAGCGCAATCTACACAAAGCGCGACGGCACGATCGTGATGCTCACCGTTGACGGACGCTCGGCGGGCAATGCCGACGGCATGAGTATTCCCGAGCTGGCATACCTTATTAAGGTATTGGGAGGCGAAGATGCCCTCAACCTGGATGGAGGTGGTTCAACAACCCTATGGCTGAAGGGCGCACCCGAGGATGGCGTGCTGAACTACCCCTGCGACAATAAGGCATTCGACCACGCAGGCGAACGATCGGTGGCCAATATAGTATATGTAAAATAAAAAGCGGGTTGCCCTTTCTGCAGGCGACCCGTTTTTCTATATTTTGCATAACGCAATACACCTATTTGGCTGAGTGCAGATTGGGAAAACAATATTTTTCACTCAAAACTTGCAAAAAGAGGCCATATTTTTTGGTCGATTCAAATTTGTTTTCTACTTTTGCACCGCTCGAAAGGGTAAAATGCTGTTGTAGCTCAGTGGTAGAGCACTTCCTTGGTAAGGAAGAGGTCACGAGTTCAATCCTCGTCAACAGCTCTTAAGAGGGGCCACTTAAAGTGGCTCCTTTTTTGTTTGTGTAGTGGTAGCATAACAAGCGACATTGCAATGGCCCACCGCTATCGGCTGGCTACGATTTCAGTCCATAGCGAGCCTCACGTCCCAGCTCCTCCTCAATACGCAGCAACTGATTATACTTAGCCATACGATCCGAGCGCGACAGAGAGCCCGTCTTTATCTGGCCACACGACGTAGCGACCGCAATATCGGCTATGGTTGCATCCTCGGTCTCGCCAGAGCGGTGCGATGTGATGCACGAGTAACCTGCACGATGTGCCATAGCAATGGTATCGAGCGTCTCGGAGAGTGTCCCTATCTGGTTTACCTTTATAAGAATTGAGTTGCCACACCTCTCCCGTATACCACGCGAGAGAAACTCCACATTGGTCACAAAGAGATCGTCACCCACCAGCTGACACCTTTCGCCGATGGTGGCCGTAAGCTTGCGCCACCCCGCCCAGTCATCCTCGGCCATGCCATCCTCTATGGAGTCGATGGGATACTTCGTCACAAGTGACTCCAGATATGCCACCTGCTCATCCGAGGTGCGCTGCTTGCCGTGATGTCCCTCGAACTTCGCATAGTCGTACATGCCTCCGATATAAAACTCGGACGATGCACAATCGAGTGCAATGGTTACATCCTCACCAGCCTTATATCCCGCCACATCAATAGCCTTGAGTATCAGATCGAGAGCCTGCTCCACGCTGTCGAGTAGCGGTGCAAAACCGCCCTCATCACCTACTGCAGTGCTCAGCCCTCGCTTGCGCAACACACTCTGCAAGGCATGAAACACCTCGGCACCCATACGCAAGCCATGGCTGAAGGTGCGGGCTCCGATGGGGCGTATCATAAACTCCTGAAAGGCCACAGGCGAGTCACTGTGCGAACCGCCATTGATGATGTTCATCATCGGGATGGGCATAATGTAAGTATTCACGCCTCCTATATAACGATACAGGGGCAGACGAAGATAGGCGGCAGCAGCCTTCGCCACGGCCAGCGACACGCCAAGGATGGCATTTGCCCCCAGACGCGACTTGGTCTTAGTGCCATCGAGTTCGATCATGCGGTGATCTACGCGTCGCTGCTCAAGTGCGGAGTAACCCTTCAGCGCCGGAGCTATGATTGCCTCTACGTTCTGTACCGCCTGCAGTGTGCCCTTGCCACCATAGCGCTCCTCATCGCCATCGCGCAACTCCAGTGCCTCGTTCACACCCGTCGATGCACCTGAAGGAACGGCTGCACGCCCTACAACACCCGACTCAAGCTGAACATCCACCTCGATGGTGGGATTACCACGCGAATCAAGTATCTCGCGTGCCGAAATTTTCTCTATTCTCATGTCAAAATCAGTTTTCAGAGAGAGTATCAAATATCGTAGCTTTTTGCGAAATATGCTCTTTTTTATGGTTAATTGACTTATATATGCTAATTTTGCAATCAGAAAATATAATTATTATGCAGACTCAATCGAGAGGGAAGATTGTGGCGTTGCTGCCACTCGTCATTTTTTTAGGTATCTATCTCGTAGGCTCACTCCTCGCGGGTGACTTCTATAAAATATCGATCACCATAGCCGGCATGGTCGCATCAATCGTTGCCGTAGCGATGACCCGCCAGCCTCTGTCAGAAGCCATCGGCAACTACTCGCGTGGTGCAACAGATCAGAATATCATGCTTATGATATGGATCTTCGTCTTGGCTGGAGCCTTTGCGGCCTCGACCAAGGCCATGGGAGCGGTCGATGCCACCGTAGCACTCACCCTGCGTGTGGTGCCTGAGCAGTTCCTGCCGGCGGGCATCTTCATTGCAGCCTGCTTTACATCGATATCCATAGGCACCTCCGTAGGAACAATCGTGGCTCTAACGCCAATCGCCTCGGCCATAGCCGAGCAGACAGGCAGTCCGACGCCATGGCTCGTTGCCATCGTCGTAGGTGGAGCGCTCTTCGGCGACAACCTTTCTTTTATCTCCGACACCACCATTGCCGCCACCCGCACCCAAGGGTGTTCGATGCGCGATAAGTTCCGCACAAACGTAAAGATTGTAACGCCAGCGGCTATCGTAACACTACTCATCTACATCATCGCACCACAAGAGATAACCAGCTACACAGCCACGGAGATGACATCGCCATGGTACACCATCCTGCCCTATCTGCTTGTGCTCGTTCTCTCGGCCATTGGCACCAATGTGCTGATAGTGCTCACACTCGGCATCCTCACCTCGGGAGCAATAGGCCTCGCATGCGGGCAGATGAATCTTCTGGACTGGTTCTCGGTAATGGGCGAAGGCATAGATTCGATGGGGCAGCTCATCATCATCACGATGATGGCTGGCGGTATGTTGGAGATGATACGCATAAACGGAGGTATCGACTTTATCATCTCCCGCTTTACATCGCGCGTCAACTCGCGTCGTGCTGCCGAGGGTTCGATAGCGGCACTTGTGATGTTTGCCGACATCTGCACGGCCAACAACACCGTAGCCATCATCTCCGTTGGCTCCATCGCCCGACAGATAGCCGACCGCTTCGGCATCTCGCCACGCCGCACAGCCAGCCTTCTGGATACATTCTCATGCTGTATTCAGGGCATACTACCATATGGTGCTCAGCTACTTATGGCGGCTGGTCTGGCGTCGATCTCGCCCGTGGAGATTATCCCCCATCTATACTATCCGATGATTATGGGAGGCTTCGCCATAGGGGCAATTCTGTTGCAGTGGCCACGCTACGACCAAAAATAAAATGAGAAGAATCATTTTTGAGGTAAACTCTTTGAAATACAACAAAAAAAGCATATATTTGCACACAAATTTGGCTTTTAAGATCAAATAATTTACAAATAACTAAAATTTAAGCAATTATGAAGAAGATTTCATCACTTTTGATGGCTGTTGCTGCTATGTTCATGGTATCATGCGGCGGTAACGCACAGAAGGCTGCTCCCGCTGAGGCTGCAGCAGAGAAGTTGCCCGTAGGTGTACAGTTGTACAGCGTACGTGGTGACATGGAGGCTGACTTCAAGGGCACTCTCCAGAAGGTTAAGGCTATGGGTTACGATGGCGTTGAGTTCGCTGGTTTGTTTAACAACGATCCCGCACAGGTTAACGCATGGTGCAAGGAGATCGGCTTGGAGCCCATCTCAGCTCACGTACCCTTGGCTGACATGTTGGCTGACATCGACAAGGTGATCGCTGACTACAAGGCTGTAGGTTGTACTTACATCGTAGTTCCCTACGTAACTGAGGAGCGTCGTCCCGGTGGCGAGTTGTTCTTGCAGATGGTTGAGGAGATCCGCACTATCGGTCAGAAGTGCAAGGAGGCTGGTTTGACCCTTCTCTACCACAACCACGACTTCGAGTTCAAGAAGTTGGAGAGCGGCGAGTATGGTTTGGATTACCTCTACTCAAACGTTCCTGCTGACCTCTTGCAGACTGAGTTGGATGAGTGCTGGGTTAAGTACTCTGGTTTGAACCCCGCTGAGTACCTTTTGAAGTACTCTGGTCGTTCACCCGTTGTTCACCTCAAGGATTTCCACATCGAGGGTGAGATGGAGGGTGATCCCTACGCACTTATCGGTTTGAACGAGGGCGAGGAGAAGAAGTCTTCTGCATTCGAGTTCCGTCCCTTGGGTAAGGGTGTTCAGGATATTCCTTCAATCATCGAGGCTGCTCACCAGGCTGGTAGCAAGTGGCTCATCGTTGAGCAGGATAACCCCAGCATGGGTCTTGAGCCTATGCAGTGCATCCAGACTTCTATCGAGTTCTTGAAGTCAATCGGTGCGAAATAATCCCTGACGGATTGCATTATAGACGGCTGTCTAACCTTAGGGTTAGGCGGCCGTTTTTTTATGCGTTATGGGAAGATATAAGGGATCACGAGCATAAGTCGGTGGAGGGATAATTGTAAAGAGTAGTCAGTAACAGTAAGGTAATCAGTAGAGGAAATGTGGTATAACGCAGGATAGATACGATAGGTGTTATAAGTGTTATAGGTGGTATATGTGCTATAAAACTTAGGGAAGGACTTCTACGGCTCCTATTACTCCTATTACTCCTATTACTCCTATTACTCCTATTACACTTATTACACCTATTTACTCATACACCCCTACACTTCGCCACCAACCACCCCTCCCCCACAACAAAAAAAACGCCCGTCCCGAAGGACAGGCGTTCGTTATTGGATACCGTATAGTATTACTCCAACTTGTAAGGAGCACGGTACTCGTAGTGCAACTTAGAGTTAGCCTCCTCGTCATCCATGAACTTCTCGATAGCGGGATTCCACTTCAAAGGACGATTCAACTCGTAACCGATGTTACCGATGTTACACAAAGTACATGAGCTGTGACCAACCTCAACGGGAGTGTTAGGATCACGACGTGAACGGATACCGTCGAACCAGCTCTGGTAGTGTGATACGTTAGTCTCGAAAGTACGACCTGCTACGCTGTTTGCACCTGCGTTAGCATCCTGCTGAGCTGCGGGCAAGAATGAAGGATCTGAAGCCTCGAACTTACCACGACGTACCTTAATCCAACCCTTCTCACCGAAGATCTGGAGGCTCTGACCCCAACCGTAGTTGATGTGTGCCAAATCAACACCATTGTCGTAACGGTAAGTCAAACCACCATAGGGGCTGAAATCGGGAGGAAGAACCTCAACGGGACCTGAACCATCCTTATCCAAGCACCACTGAGCGATATCGAACATGTGAGCACCCCAGTCAGTAGTGTAACCACCACCAAGACCCTGGTACCAACGCCATGCACCCCAGCACTCATCACGACCCTTATCGTTGATCAAGGGGTTCAAAGTGTGGTTGTACTTGTTAAGCCACTCTGCGGGCAGAGGACCAACCCAACGCTCCCAATCCAAACCTGCAGGAGCTGCAGAAGTCTCCAAAGTGAAAGGCTTAGGACCATCACCAGCCCAAGCACGGATAAACTTAATCTTACCCAACTTACCTGAACGGCAAACCTCAGCTGCATGACGGAATACAGACATTGAACGCTGCATAGAACCAGTCTGGAATACAATGTGGTTAGCACGAACAGCCTCGATCAAACGCTGGCCCTCGTAAACGGTGAAAGTAAGGGGCTTCTCCAAGTAAACGTCCTTACCAGCCTTACAAGCAGCGATAGCGATTGCTGCATGCCAGTGGTCGGGAGTAGCGATAACTACTGCATCAACGTTAGGATCTGCGAGCAACTGCTCGGGGTAGTTGTAAATAGTGAACTTGTTCTTGATACCCTTCTCAGCGTACCAGTCGTTAACACGCTTTGTGAAACGATCACGCTTGATGTCATAGATATCAGCACCTGCTACAACGCGTACCTGATCTACTGCAGAGATCATACCGCTCAACAAGCTCAAAGACTGCTGACCCAAACCGATAAAACCAAGCTTGATGAAGTTATCCTCAGCCTTCTTCTTAGGAGCTGCCTCAGCCTTAGAAAGAACGCTAGGAATTACCAATGTCGATGCTCCCGCTGCTGAAACGCGGAGGAAGTCAAGACGTGAAAATTTTGAACTCATAATAATATAATTTTAAATTGGTTAGTTTTTAGACTTAATCCGATTCAAAATTACACAAAAAAAATCATTATCCAAATAATTTTGGCAAAAAACGTTAAAAAAACGTTAAAAAAAACAGGAAATGCACAAAACTGAAGATTCGCTCGTATGCATAAGAAATGACCGACAGCACCCACAAAAACAAGCAACTAACATCGCTCAAAACGCTTCACGCGCCCGTTGTCAGACGTTGTTACAAGCCTCTTGTATCGCGCCACTGAACCACCTCCGAAGAGAGTTCATCCTCGCGATCAACCCACTCACCGGACATAAGCAGAGCCTCCTTGCGGCGGTCCATGCGCTCGACGATACGGAACGTAGGACGCAAACGCTGAGCCACCTTATCGCGCTGCGACTCTCTTATCTGGCGATCAAAAACATCCTCGAGTGAGGGTCTGCGTTCGGGCACCCACTTGAAGTTAGGCAACTCCGTAGGCTGCGTAGCCGGCAACAGACCGATGGGATAGAGCGTAAAGGGCACCTCGTTACGATATGTAATACCGACCAGTTGCTGATCCTCTAAATAGAACGAAGCCGATGCACTCTCAAGGTAGGTCATCTCGATCACCTCCTTCGACTGCTCATCAACGGTACGGAAGTAGATAGTCTGCACGTTGCCCTCGACATCGTCACGATAGAGTTCGTTGTCGCGGAAAAAGGCTATCATCTTCTTGCCTGTCACCTGATTAAAGTAGTGGCCATCGACCTCACCCACCATGATGGGATTCTCCAGGAACTCGGCACGCTCTATCTGCTGATTGCGTGTGAAGAGCTGCATCTCGGTTGCTGCCAGCTGGTTTGAGCCATTCCACAACACGGGATCAATATACATGCGGACAACAGAGTCCTGCGACGAGCTTGAGAGCGAATCGCACACCATCTGCGCATCCTTGCGGAACATCTTAACACCACGATAAGCTCTGATCAGACGATATACGCTATCGGCGGCAATCGAGTCCACCTTCTCCTCGGTAGCAATAGTATCTTCAGCTATTTCAGGCTCTGCCTGCGGCTTGGGCATTGTATCCTTGAGTGGCATCGGACCACTGAGCAGACGCTCACGTGCCACGCCAGCCAGACTATCCTCGCGATCGAGCAACGACACATCGCGACCACGGCTCACAAGCTTTGCGCGGCGCTCGGCTCGGCGAACTGAATCCTTCTGATAGCGAGCCAGTTCCTTGGCTTTCTGACGATCGAGCATAGCTGTAACCTTGGCCTGACGGATGCGGGCTATAGAGTCCAGTTTAAGCTTGCGTGCGGCGGCTTTCACCTTCTGAGCCTCCTCCTTAGCCTTGCGGGCCTCGGCCTTTGCCTGCGCCTTTATCTGTGCGCGCAACTCCTTGTCGCTGAGCACTACGCTATCCTTCTGCACACTATCTGCCGGCTGCTCCTCAGAGAGCATCTGATCATCCTCATAATCCACATCGGCATCCTCGGCCGTGACTGCCTGCTGCGCAGCGCTGGACTTGGTGGGTTGCGACGAGGGTGTATTCTGACGGGGTGCTGTCTGCTGTGCCTCAGCGGCAGCTTTCTCCGCTGCGGCCTTCTCGGCTGCGGCACGCTCCTCCAGAACGGAGATCGTACGAACAGAGATGGTATCAGCTCGCATAAACACAGAGTCACTCTGCGACAGATCATAGCTGATCACCGACGGACGGCGTGTAAGGAGCATATTACCTGGATCCTGCCAGTACTCGGCATAATCGCCAAAGGCCATCATCTTCTCCTTAAAGTCATCCATCTGGATATTTCCGCGACCCTCGACATAGCCCGACGTACGATAATAAGATAAGGTATCACCCCACAGCTCCTGATCCTTGGTCAGGATATAACCGTTGCGGGTAACCATATAGAGATCCTGCGCCTTGTCATACATACCTGCATCGGCCGAGAGATAGTCGCCATC